>CAJLWS010000194.1 GCA_905210385.1 uncultured Eubacteriales bacterium
AGTTGGCTTTCTCCGAACGAATTCACTGTCCAATATGTTTGACAAACCTACATTTTTTCACTTTCTGTCTTTTTTCCGACGAAAAACTATGGTATGATGGGCGCAGGAAACTTCATGCGCCTTGGCGCACCACGATGAGAGGCAAAACCAGGGGCGCATGAAGCTTTTGCGCATCTTTTCCGGTTGCCCCGAAGGGGCGAGGAAATGGCGCATCGTAACGTTTTGCTATGCTTTTGCATCGCAAAATCCGTCGGACAGGAGGGTGCTGTTTTGAAGGAATTTACTATTGGAAAGAATGACCCCGGGCAGCGGCTGGACCGCTGGCTGGCCAAGACCCTCCCCCTGCTCCCCGCCCCCTTGGCCCAGAAATACATCCGCCTGAAGCGGGTGAAGGTCAACGGCAAGGGCTCCAAGCGGGATTACCGGCTCCAGCTGGGGGACTTGCTCCAATTATACATCAACGACGAGTTTTTCGAAACCCCCAGCCGGGAAAACGCCTTTCTGTCCATCTTCAAGCCCCAGCTGGACATCGTCTATGAGGACGACAACCTGCTGCTGGTCAACAAGCGCCCCGGCTTGGTGGTCCACCCCGACGACCGTGAGCGGGTGAACACCCTCATCACCCACATCCAGGCCTACCTTTATCAAAAGAAGGAGTGGTCCCCCTACTGGGAGAATTCCTTTGCCCCCGCCCTGTGCAACCGCATCGACCGGAACACCGGGGGTATCGTCATCGCCGCCAAGAACGCCGAGACCCTGCGGGTGATGAACCAGAAAATCAAGGACCGGGAGCTGACCAAGCTCTACCTGTGCGTGGTCCGGGGCAAAATGAGCCCTCCCAATGGGGAGCTGAAGGGCTTCCTCCTGAAGGACGAGGACAAGGCCCAGGTAAAGGTCTATGACCACCCCATCCCCGGGGGCAAGACCGCCCTCACCTTATATCAAACCCTGGCGGTGGAAAACGGCCTGTCCCTGCTGGAGTGCGACCTCATCACCGGGCGCACCCACCAGATCCGGGCCCAGTTCGCCGCCGCCGGCCACCCCCTGCTGGGGGATGGCAAGTACGGCCGGGAGCGGGACAATAAGCAGTACGGCCGCTCCTACCAGGCTTTATACTCCTATAAGCTGAAGTTCCAGTTCACCACCGACGCCGGGTGCCTGAATGAGCTCAACGGCATGGAATGGACCGTGAAGGACGTGGATTTCGTGGAGGAGTATTTCCCGGATTTCTCCCTGTGACCCATGCCCTCCCCCCACTCTATGAAGCATAGGGTGACTTTCCCCGCCGTGCCTGTTATCATAGGGGCAGTCAAACCTATGGCAAGGAGGATTGCCCATGGACGCGCAAAAGACCGGTCAGTTTCTCTCCGCCCTGCGCCGGGCGCGGGGGTGGACCCAGAAGGACCTGGCCCAACGGATCGGTGTCACCGACAAGGCGGTCTCCCGCTGGGAGACGGGCCGGGGATTTCCCGATGTGTCCTGCCTGCCCACACTGGCCGATGCCCTGTCCGTATCTGTGTCCGAACTCCTCCAGGGTGAGCGGATCGTCCTGGAGGATAAGAAACCCGCTGAGCTTCTCGCCCAGATGGACCAGGTGGCCATGGACTCCCTGCAGTGCGCCCGGCAGCAGCGCCTGGAACGGCGGGAGGCCGTGGGTATACTTCTTCTGTTCGGCGTCTTTTTTGCCCTTCTCTTCTTTTCCCTCTTCAACCTCACGGAGCCATCCACACTCCAGCTCTATGCTCTGCTTAACCTGGTGCTGTTTCCCTTTGGCATGCCCCTGCTCCTGCATCTGTTCCCCACCCGTACCGGGGGACAGTTTCGGCCCAGGCGGGTGCTGCTCTCTCTGCTGATCACCGGTCTGCTGTTTTTTCTCTCCACCGCCTTCCTGTACCCTGAATTCTACTGGGATCTGACCAATCCCGAGATGATCCGCTATGACTTCAACGACACCTCCATCGACGACACCCTCATTCTCCTACTGGCGGACTGGCTGGTGGCCCTGTCCAGCAACCTGCTGTGCTATGCCGCCCACCTCTGGCACAGGGGGTTCTGCGCTCAGAATCCCTTAGCAATCTAAAAGTCTTTCCCGGAACTCTTCCTCTAATTTCGTCTTTTTGCACAAAACTCTATTTCAAAATTCCATCATTCAGATTGACTGCTACTTGGTGGGCTGATATAATTTAAGTGTAAGTTTTTGGAGGCTACGGTGGAGTCTTGGTTTGAATGTTTTGATTGGAAGCGTCGACAACCGCACTGCAATTACCAATCAGCCAATCCATTACTATCCATAATCCAGGGAAGGGGCGCAATTTTATGGAACAAAAAAGGAAATACTATGACTATTGCATCTGGATTTCACTGCTGATCGGTGTTTTCTTTGCTTTTCTCTTCGCCGTGGCCGGTGACCTGTCCGTCAATGGGGATACTACTATGCTGTTCCTGTATATCCCGGTTGCCCCTGTCTGCACGGGGGTGATCCTCTCCCGGCTCTACCGGACCCGGGACAAGCTCCTAGCCCGGATCGGGGCGCTGGAGGCGTCCATCGAGGAGCTGAAAGAGGCGCAGAAACAGTAGCCAATCAGCTTTCCCCTTTCCCCTTGTCCTGCCAATTCCACCCGGCGGTCCGGCGTGCCGCCGGGCATTTCTTGTCCTCCCGCCCCAGCGTTCAAAATTCCCGAAAATTTTTCCGCAAAATGATTGACATTTGGGGCAGGGTATAATATAGTCTATCTCGCTATCCGTGAAACCCCGGGCCGGCTTGCGTCGGCTGTCCGCTGGAGGGCACAAGGCCGGGTACTATAACAAGGGAGCTGACATTGCTTAGAAACGGCTGTTTTCGTTCCGGCACATCCATACAAACACAGGTGTCCGGTGCCCTCATCAGGGACCGGATTTCGGTTTGCGCCGCACGGGAACAGAGAAATGGGGGAGGATACATGTCCAAGGAGCTGATCCGCCTGTCGGACTGCGTCATGTCCTATGAGGACGGCGTGGTGCTCGACCACATCAACCTGTATATCAACGACCAAGAGTTCCTCACGCTGCTGGGCCCCAGCGGGTGCGGCAAGACAACCACGCTCCGGATCATCGGAGGGTTTCTGTCACCCACCTCCGGGGACGTTTTTTTCGACGGCGTGAGGATCAATGATGTTCCCCCCCACAAGCGGGCGGTGAACACCGTCTTCCAGAAATACGCCCTGTTCCCGCACCTGAACGTGTTTGAGAATGTGGCCTTCGGGCTGCGCATTCCCCGCACGGAGACGGAGGAGCAGGGCGGTAAAACTGTCACCCGGAAGGTGAAGCTTTCCAAGCAGGAGATTCATGACCGGGTGATGGAGATGCTGGAGGTAGTCAACCTCAAGGGCTTTGAGAAGCGCCCGGTCTCCGCCCTGTCCGGCGGCCAGCAGCAGCGGGTGGCCATCGCCCGGGCCCTGGTCAACCGGCCCAAGGTGCTGCTGCTGGACGAGCCCCTGGGCGCCCTGGATATGCGCCTGCGTAAGGACATGCAGAACGAGCTCAAGCGCATCCAGCAGGAGATGGGCATCACCTTCATTTACGTCACCCACGATCAGGAGGAGGCCCTGGCCATGTCGGACACGGTGGTGGTCATGGACCAGGGGAAGATCCAGCAGATCGGCACCCCGGAAGACATCTACAACGAGCCCAAGAACGCC
>CAJLWS010000195.1 GCA_905210385.1 uncultured Eubacteriales bacterium
TTATCCTTCATCTTTTTTCTTCACTTGTCCAATATGTATTGTAATCCTACACTGCATTCACTCCAAGAGCCTCCGCTTTCATTGACTTCCCTGCCCGTTTCAGGTATAATTGATCCGACATATTCCCACTCAGACCGAAGGCCCCACACCATATATAACTGAGCGCCTGCAGGCGCGTGGAGGTTCACCTATGAAGGGTATCATTCTGGCCGCCGGGCGCGGCACTCGGCTATATCCCATGACCAAGCCCGTATGCAAACCCCTGCTGCCCGTCTATGACAAGCCCCTCATCTACTACCCGCTCTCCGTGCTGATGCAGGCCGGCATTGACCAGGTGCTGGTCATCGTCCCCCCCGGGGAGGAGTCTACCTTTGCCGCCCTGCTGGGGGACGGCTCCCAGCTGGGTATGTCCATCCGCTATACCGTCCAGCCAGTGGCCCGGGGGATCGCCGACGCCCTGCTCATTGGGCGGGAGTTTCTGGCCGGTGATGATGTATGCCTGGTGCTGGGGGACAACATCTTCTGGGCCCCTGACCTGGCCGGCGTCCTCAAGAAAGCCGCCGGGGGGAACCAGGGCGCCACAGTGTTTGGCTGCTATGTCTATGATCCCCGCCCCTTCGGCGTGGTGGCGTTCGATGACAGCGGCAAGGCCATCTCCATCGAGGAGAAGCCCAAGCATCCCAAGTCCAACTATGTGGTCCCTGGCCTGTACTTCTACCGCAACGATGCGCTGGACATCGCCGCCTCCCTCACCCCTTCCGCCCGGGGGGAGTTGGAGATCACCGACGTCAACCTGGGATTCCTCCACCGGGAGCAGCTTCAGGTCATCCCCCTGCAGGACAACTACCTGTGGATGGATGCGGGCAATGCGGATAGCCTGCTGGCCGCCGCTCAGGCTATCCACGACCTGCAAAACTCCCACGGTCGGTATGTGGGCTGCATTGAGGAGATCGCCTATCAGGAGGGCTGGATCACCCGGCAACAGCTGCACCAGCTGGGCACGGAGCTGAGCATGACCGCTTATGGCCAGCATCTGCTTGCCTTGTAACCTCTGCCCGATACGCACACGAGCCCACAGCCAAACGGCTGTGGGCTCGTTTTTTCTTCTGTTTTTCCGCTCAACCGATCACCCGCATGCGCAGAACGCCGGGGATCTGGGCGATGTGGTCCAACACCTTCTGGTCCACCACGCTGCCTGCGTCCACGATGGTGTAGGCGTAATCTCCCTTGGACTTGTTGGTCATGTTCTCCACGTTCACCCCGTCGTTGGACAGCTGCAGGGTAACGTTGGCCAGGATGGCCGGTATGTTCCGGTGGACCAGGCACAGCCGCTGGGCGCCGGAGCGCTCCATCACCACATTGGGGAGGTTCACCGAGTTCTTCACATTGCCGTTTTCCAGAAAATCCCGCAGCTCGTCGGCAGCCATCACCGCACAGTTGTCCTCGCTCTCCGGGGTAGAGGCGCCCAAGTGGGGGAAGGCCACCACACCCGGAGCCAGAGCCACGGTGCTGTTGGGGAAGTCGGTGACATACCGGGCCACCTTGCCCGACTCCAGCGCCGCTATCATGGCCTGGTCGTCCACCAGCTCGCCCCGGGCCAGATTCACCACCCGCACCCCGTCCTTCATGGCCGCGATGGTGTCCCCGTTGATGGTGTGGCGGGTGTCGTTGGTATAGGGCATGTGAATGGTGACATAGTCGGACACCCGGTAGAGCTCATGAACCTCTTTCACCACATGGACATGGCGATCCAGCCGGAGAGCGGCGTCCACCGACAGGTAGGGGTCGTAGCCGTACACCTCCATCCCCAGGGACAAGGCAATATTGGCCACCAGGGCCCCGATGGCCCCCAGGCCGATGACGCCCAAGGTCTTGCGGTACAGCTCCGGGCCCACAAAGGCGGATTTCCCCTTCTCCACTACAGCGGCCACGTCCGCGCCGGCTGCAGCCTGCTCCCGCACCCAGGTATAGCCGCCCATGACGTCCCGGGAGGCGGCCAACAGAGCGCAGAGCACCAGTTCCTTCACCGCGTTGGCGTTAGCCCCCGGAGTGTTAAAAACAACGATACCCGCCTCGGAGCAGCGGTCCACAGGGATGTTGTTGGTGCCCGCCCCCGCCCGGGCAATGGCCCAGAGGTTGGGCGGGAACTGATAATCGTGGAGCTTGGCCGAGCGCACCAGGATCGCGTCCTCATTGGCCACATCGTCCCCTACGGTATAGTCCTCCCTGGGCAGCCGGTCCAACCCCTTGGGGGAGATCTTATTCATGGTTTTGATCTGATACATAGTCAGTGTCACCTCATTGCAACCGAATGGATTGCCCTGCACGGCAGGGCTTTAGTTGGCCTTGTCGAAAGCCCGGATGAAGTCCGCCAGCTTTTCCACGCCCTCGGTGGGCATAGCGTTGTAGATGGACGCCCGCATGCCGCCCACGGAGCGGTGGCCTTTCAGGTTGACGAAGCCCGCCTCGGTGGCCTCGGCCACAAACTTCGCGTCCAGGTCCTTGTCAGCCGTCCGGAACACCACATTCATATCCGACCGGCTGCCCTTCTCCGCCGGGCAGGTAAACAGTTTGGAATCATCCAGCACGTCGTAGAGCAGCTGGGCCTTGGCGTGCTTGATCCGCTCCATGCCTTCCACGCCGCCCTTGCTATCCAGCCATTCCAACACCAGTCCCAACATATAGATACACCAGCAGGGCGGGGTGTTATACATGGAATCCTTGTCGATCATGGTCTTGTAGCTCAGCATCAGCGGAGTAAAGGGCAGCTCCTGGCCGGCCAGGTCCTTCCGAATCACCACGATGGTCAGCCCTGCGGGAGCCAGATTCTTCTGGGCTCCACCGTAGATGATCCCGTACCTGGATACATCCACCACCCGGCTGAGGAAGTCGGAGGACATATCGCACACCAGGGGTACGTCCCCGGTATCCGGCACATACTGCCACTCGGTGCCGTAGATGGTGTTGTTGGCGCAGTAGTGGAAGTAGCTGGCCCCTGGGTCCAGCTTCAGCTGGTCCTGAGTGGGAATGTAGGTGTGATTGCGGTCCTCGCTGGAGGCGGCCAGATTGATCTGGCCGTATTTCTTCGCCTCCTTATAGGCAATGTTGGAGAAGTTGCCCGTGACAGCGTAGTCCGCCTTGCCCGTCCTGCCCATGAGGTTCAGGGGCACCATGGAGAACTGGGTAGAGGCGCCCCCCTGGAGGAACAGAATGGCATAGTCGTCCGGCACGCGGAACAACCGGCGAAAGTTTGCCTGGGTGTCCTGAAAAATCTTGTCGAAAACCTTAGATCGGTGACTCATCTCCATCACTGACATGCCCGATCCCTGATAGTTGGTGATCTCAGATCCGGCGCGGGTGAGCACTTCCAGCGGCAGCATGGAGGGGCCGGCTGAAAAGTTGTATACGCGTTCTTTCCCCATGAGTAGTTCTCCTCTCTAAGATTTTTACACCGCCGCAGCATTTAGTCGTTTACCGCGTTAATGTGTTGCACTCATTATATGGGCTTTGACAGCTTTTTGTCAATGACAGAAGCCACAAAAAGCTCCCGCCGGGCATCCAGTCTTTGTGGCATTTCCTAATTTCTACGTCTCTGTAGGTTTGTCAAACATATTGGACAGTGAATTCGTTCGGAGAAAGCCAACT
>CAJLWS010000196.1 GCA_905210385.1 uncultured Eubacteriales bacterium
GCGCTCCCCTTCCACAAGCTGCTGCTGGAGGGCAAACTCCCCCTCACCATGGGGGGCGGCATTGGCCAGAGTCGAGTATCCATGTACCTGCTGGGCAAGGCCCACATTGGGGAGGTGCAAGCATCCGTGTGGGATGAGCAGACCTTGGAGGCCTGTAAGGACGCCGGAGTCATCCTGCTGTAACATTTTTTGGTTTCGCCCGAGGGCAAGTTCCTTTTTGTGTGGACGAATAAGGAACCAAAAGGCCACTTAAGGGGTAGCAGGCCAAACCGAGCCGGCAAAGGGCGCTAGCTCTTTAGGCTTGCCACCCCCTGAGAACCTCCAAAGGGCTACGGGGTTCTTAGGGGCACAATCTTCGCCCGCCGATTTTCCCCCCCGAGCGTACCGCGCCCATCGGTGCGAGTATCGGCAAACTCAAATCGCCTGTCGGGGCGGGGCCCGACGAATCAAAGGAGAAAGGAGATCTTCCATGAAGAAACTAGGCTTCGGCTGCATGCGCTTTCCCCTGCTGGACCCGGAGGACCCCACCTCGGTGGACCTGAACCAGGTCAAGGCTATGGTGGACCTGTTCCTGAAGCGGGGCTTCACCTACTTCGACACCGCCTGGTTCTACCACCAAGGCACCAGCGAGGGCGTGGTCAAACAGGCCCTGGTGGGCCGCTATCCCCGGGACCGCTTCACCCTGGCGGACAAAATGCCCCTGTCCATGCTCAAGGACAAGACAAAGGAGGATCAAGAGCAGACCTTCCGCACCCAGCTGGAGCGGTGCGGGGTGGACTACTTCGACTTCTACCTGCTCCACAACGTCACCGCCGAGTCCTACCAGACCGCCCAGCGGCTGGACACCTTCACCTATCTCTTAGAGCAGAAGGAGAAGGGCCTGATCCGCCATCTGGGCTTCTCCTTCCACGACAGCGCCAAGGTGCTGGACCGGGTACTCACCGAGCACCCGGAGGTGGAGTTCGTCCAGCTCCAGCTCAACTACCTGGACTGGGAAAGCCCCAGCGTCCAATCCCGCCTGTGCTATGAGACGGCGGTGCGCCACGGCAAGAAGGTGGTGGTGATGGAGCCGGTGAAGGGGGGCAAGCTGGCTGCCCCCTCTCCAGAGGTGGCCCAGCTGTTCCGCAGCTACGCCCCCGATGCCTCCCTGCCCTCCTGGGCCATCCGGTTCGCCGCCAGTCTGGACCATGTGATGGTGGTGCTCTCCGGCATGTCCAGCCTGGAGCAGGTGGAGGACAACACCGGGTACATGGCCAACTTCACCCCCCTGACGGCGGAGGAGCAGGCCCTCACCCAGCGGGCCGCCCAGCTCATCCGCGGGGACGGCACCGTGCCCTGCACCGCCTGTTCCTACTGCACCGAGGGCTGCCCCCAGCACATCCCCATCCCCACCGTCCTCGCCCTCTACAACGGATCCATCCTGGCCCCCGGGGAGAAGGACTACCGAGAGGAGTACCGCTCCCTGCCGGTAAACGCCGACGCCTGCGTCTACTGCGGCCAGTGCCGCCGAGCCTGCCCCCAGCACATTGACGTCATCTCCGCCCTGAAGGACGCCCACGCCGTTCTGGGGGAGGATTGACCCCCATATTTGGTAAGGAAAAACCGGGTCCCGGAACTGCTCCGGGGCCCGGTTTTCGTCCGTCTGTCCCCCGGAAGCCGCCGACCGTCCCAAAAGGCTGGACGGCCGCTTTGTTTCCGGGTATACTGGCCTTGAGAGAGGAGGGATCGGCCATGAAGGTGGAGATCCGCATCGACCCGTCGCTGAAGCGGCCCCGGGTGGTCATCCACGCCCCGGCGGCCACGGCGGAGGTGAACGAACTGGCCCGGCGGCTGGCCGCGGAGGGGACCTCCCCCACCTTCACCGCCTTCCGGGGGAGCGAGGCCCTGATCCTCCCCCTGGGAGACATCCTTCGGTTCTTCGCCGACGGCAAAGGAGTGTCCTGCCAGACCGCCGGGGGCGTGTACGCCGTGCGTCAGCGGCTGGACGAGCTGGAGGAGGAGCTGGAGGGCACCCGGTTCGTCCGGGTGTCCCACTCGGAGATGGTAAACCTGAACAAGGTGACCGCCCTGGACCTGTCCCTCACCGGCACCATCAAGCTCACCCTGGAGGGGGACGTGGCGGTGTATGTCTCCCGGCGGTACGTGAAGAAGATCAAACAGGTTTTGGGCCTGTAGGAGGTGAACCCCCATGAAAAATCGAAAGCAGCTTCTCATCCGGGCCCTCATCGGGGGGATCATCGGCGTGGCTGCCCTCATTCCAGTGGGCGGGCTGTTCAACGATTTGGTCAGCGGCGGCCTCATAGCCATGGGGTCCCACACTCCCTTCCGATTGGTGAGTTCCAACCTTGAGTGGCTGGTGAGCTCCGTCCCCCTGGCCTTTGCCATTCAGATAATGCTCTACTTCCTGGTAGGGGCAGTGGTAGGGGTGTCTACCCTCCCCTTTGCGGAGGACGGGAAGACCCTGGTGTTCCGCTCCCTGGCCCACTTTGCCATCACTGCCGGAGCACTTATCCTCATCTGTACTCTGTTGGGCTGGGCCTGGTCGTGGCAGGCTATGGCGGTGTATCTCGTCCTGCTGGCAGCAGTCTACCTGCTCATTTGGCTGGCCCGGTGGGTGGGGTGGTACGCCGAGGCGGACGCCATCCGCAAAAAGCTGGGGCTGGCCCCCGCTCCCTCCCTCCTGAAGTGGAGGGAGACCCTGCCCTACCTTCCCTTTGCCGCCCTGGTGTGTCTGGCCCTGCCCGCTGTGCTGGGGCTGTGGGACGCCCCTGACGTGCCGGTGCTCCGGGGGCTACTCTTCCCCTGGCTGCTGCTGCCGGTGGGCTGCTTCTTCTCCGCTTTGTCCCTGGGGCGGAGGAAGGGAGTGTGCCCCTTGTACCCGGCGGCCTGCTCCCTGCTCACCCTGGCGGCGGTATGCCTGGTATACAACTCTACCGCCTGGCCCTACTGTATCGTCGCCCTGGCCTTCTCCCTGGCGGGCAGCCTGATCGGGGCGGCCCTGGGCCGGAAAAGAAACATCCAACCATCCAAACGCAGAGAGGAGGACGTCCTGTGAAAAAACGCAGTATCCGGCTCTACAACGTGATCTTCCCCTTCTGGCTAATCCTGTTCTGGCCCACCCCGCCGGTGATCCTGCTCACCCTGTTCGGCAACCTGGCCATCGACTGCCTGGTGGTGTTCCTGGCCCTGCTGGTCTTGAAACACCCGGCCAGAGGGTCGGTGCTGAAGCGGTGCTGGTGGAAGGTGTGGCTCTTCGGCTTTTTGTCCGACCTCATCGGGGCGCTGTGGCTGGCCCTGGGCATGCTGGGGGCCTGGGCGCTGGAGGCGGGGGGAGCCGGCTGGGTGAGCGACTTCGCCATGGCCATGACCGTCAACCCCTTCCGCCATCCCCTGGCCCTGGCGTGGACGGCCATCGGGGTGGCCATCGCCGGAGTGTGCATCTATTTCCTTGACCGGCGGGTGTTCCGCCGCACCCCGGAGCTGGACGGGCGGCAGAGCCATGTGCTGGCCCTCACCCTGGCCGTTGTCACCGCCCCCTGGCTGTTCTTTGTGCCCATGTATCTGGGCTGACCCCGCAACCCGTTTCGC
>CAJLWS010000197.1 GCA_905210385.1 uncultured Eubacteriales bacterium
CCACATTTGGGCTGTTCCTTGTTCTTTTATTTTCCTACATCTATTTTACACCGAGTGCCAGGGACGGGAAAAGGAGGTAGGATGGCACCACAGAGATGGGAACGGAGGGATTTCCATGGTATACCGACAGCCCAGCTACAACCGGGCGTTCCGCTGCCTGGGAGGCGACTGCCCGGACACTTGTTGCCGGGATTGGGAGATCGTGCTGGATGAACAGGCGCTGGCCGACTACCGGAACGCGCCGCCCGGACTGCGGGACAAGCTGGCCCGAAGCCTGCGCCTGGGGGAGGACGGGGAGGTGTGCTTTGCCTTGGCAGAGGACGGGCGGTGCGCCCTGCTCACCCCGGAGGGGCTGTGCGCCATCCAGCGGGACTGGGGAGAGAAGCACCTGTGCACCCACTGCGGGGCCTATCCCAGGTTCACCGAGGAGTACGGCTGCCTGACCGAGACCGCCTTGGCGGTGTCCTGCCCGGAGGCGGCCCGGCTGCTACTGGAATCGGAGAGATTTGTCCTGGAGGAGTCGGACGACGGCGGAGACGAGCCCCCCTTCGACGGGGTTGATCCTGAGCTGCTGGCGGGTCTGGAGGTCACCCGGGCCCGGGCGTTGGCGTTGCTGGAGGATGGGACAATCCCCCTGTGGCGGAGGTTAGCTGAACTGCTGGAGCTGGCGGACCGGGGTCAGGACTGCGTGGACTTTGGCCTGTACGGGGAGCTGACCCAGTGCGCACAGGAACCGGTGGAGGCGGAAGTGATAACTTCCCCCAAGACTTTGTGTGCTGCCCTGATGGAAGCCTGCGCCGGATTGGAGCCCCTGCGTCCGGCCTGGCAGTCACTGCTGCGCCGGAGGAAAGGGGAGTTGGAGGGGCTGGACGAGAGGAACTATCAGACCACCCGAGCCCGGTTTGAGGAAGAGAACCCGGAGTGGGAACGCCATTTAATCAACTTTGCCGGTTACCTGGTGTTCCGCCACTGGCACAAGACGGTGAACGACGGTTTACTCTATGGCCGGGCAGCCTTGGTGGGCGCGGGATGCTTGCTGATCTACCACCTGCGGATGCTGGACTGGATGGAGGCGGGCCAGGGGGACCAGGCAGGAGAGATTGCCCTGTTGGCCGCCTTCAGCCGGGAGGTGGAGCACCTGGAGGAGAATCTGGACTGGCTGGTGGAGGCGTTCTGCGACCAGGAAGGGTGGCCCTTTCTCTCAGCGCTCTCTGCCTTGTCGGCAAGCGCAAAAGGGTGCCAACATCCAGTGAACCCGGGTGAAGAAACTATGGACAAGGGAATGCGAAATATGGGCGGAGAGACGACGGCAGTCATTTGACGGCATATGATGATTTTGATATAATTTCTTGCAAATAAATAATAAAATCGACATATAAAAAGGTGAGACCATGGATATTCACGAGTTGACCTATTTCAAAAAGGTAGCCGAACTGCAGCATATGACGCGTGCTGCGCAAGAGCTGCGTGTGGCACAGCCTGCCCTGAGCCGCACCATTTCCGGACTGGAGCAGGAACTGGGGGTCAAGCTGTTCGAGCGCAAGGGCAAGAGCATTGCTCTGAACCAGTATGGGACGATCTTGCTGCGGCACACGCAGCGGATTCTTCAGGAAATGGCAGAGATCGAGCGGGATCTCTCCGAGGCGAAGGGGGAGGCCACCAGGACCGTGACCATCACCCTATACGCTGCGTCCAAGCTTCTGCCCCGGCTGGTCATGGAGTTTAAGAAGAACTATCCCACAATCATCCTACATATCGTGCAGCAGGGTCTGGATACGGAGCAGAAAGAGCCCGACCTGTCCCTGTTTTCCTCTATTCATCCCTGCTCCGGCCCCAATGAGGTGACGTTGATCCAGGAGGAGATTTTGCTGGCTCTGCCGGAGAGCAACCCGCTTTCCCGGTGTTCCAGTCTGAACCTGCGGCAGGTGGCGGGAGAGGAATTTATCTGCCTACAGAAGGGGAAAAGCCTGCGCACCATCACCGATTGGTACTGCAAAATGGCCGGATTTGAACCCAATGTCATTTTAGAGTGCGACAGCCCGGAGACAGTGCGGGAACTGATCCGGGCCGGGATCGGAATCTCCTTCATTCCCAGTGTCACCTGGAGTGGGATGGAGACGGAACACATCTCCCTGCTCCCCTTGTCCTTTCCGCCCTGCCGGCGCTACATCAATCTATCCTGGAGGAGCCAGGGCGCCCTGTCTCCCGCGGCCATCTTGTTCCGGGATTTTGTGCAGCGCTATTTTGAGAATTTGACGGGGAAAGGGGTGGAAGAATCCAGGGAAAACACCGAAGATTGATAACGAATGTATTATTAATATATACCTATAAATATATTTTACGATATGAAAAACTGGTGGTAAGATGAAATAGAAAAGGGACAGCGACTGGGCGGAGTCGCCAGGACCGCTGCCAATCCAAGGAAAGGGAGCATTGCCTGTGGTGATTTGGGACAAGGACCGCTCCTCTAAGCGGGAGCGAATGGATGCGGTGCGGGAGTATGCGGAGGGGAAAGTAGTTCCAGCGGATGATATCGTTCCATTTCTGGAAACCGTTATCCACTCAGGGGATAAGGTGGCGCTGGAGGGCTGCAACCAAAAGCAGGCCGCCTTTCTGGCAGGAGCGTTGGCCCAGATGGATCCGGAAAAGGTACACGGCCTGAACCTGATCATCCCCGCCATTTCCAGGGCAGAACACCTGGACCTGTTTGAGCGGGGGATTGCCCGGGAGGTCAACTTCGCCTACGCCGGCGCTCAGAGCCTGCGCCTGGCCCAGATGCTGGCGGAGAACAAGCTGCGCATCGGGGCGATCCACACCTATCTGGAGCTGTACGCTCGAATGTATGTGGACCTGACCCCCCACGTATGCCTCATTGCCGCAGACAAGGCCGACCGGAACGGCAACCTGTACACCGGTTACAACACCGAGGACACTCCCATGATCGCCGAGGCGGCCGCCTTCAAGAACGGCATCGTCATCGCCCAGGTCAACACCATCGTGGACGAGAAGGAGCTGCCCCGGGTGGACATCCCCGGCGGCTGGATCGACTATATCGTCCAGGCCCCCGAGCCCTACCCCATGGAGCCGCTGTTCACCCGGGATCCGGGCAAAATTCAGGACGAGCATATCCTCATGGGCATGATGGTGATTAAGGGCATTTACGCCAAGCACGGCGTCACCAGTCTGAACCATGGAATCGGCTATAACGGGGCGGCCATCGAGCTGCTCCTGCCCACCTTCGGCAACATGCTGGGCCTGCGGGGGAAGATCTGCACCCACTGGGTGCTCAACCCCCATCCCACCCTGATCCCCGCCATTGAGGATGGATGGGTGAAGCAGGTGTGCTCCTTCGGGGGCGAGCTGGGCATGGAGAAGTACACCGCTGCCCGGCCGGACGTCTTCTTCACCGGGGCGGACGGAACCCTGCGCTCCAACCGGGCGGCGGCCCAGGTGGCCGGGCTGTACGGCATCGACCTGTTCCTGGGCGGCACACTGCAGATGGACTACGCCGGTAACAGCTCCACGGTGACCAACGGCCGGCTGAGCGGTTACGGCGGGGGCCCC
>CAJLWS010000198.1 GCA_905210385.1 uncultured Eubacteriales bacterium
GATACTCCAGCCAGCGGCCCGGGGAGTTTCAGCCCCGGGGGTGATGGGAGCGGGCGCTTTGCGGAGAGGAGGGAACGCGTTTGGAAGACCGGAAGAGAACGATTCTGGCGGTGGTAATCGCCTGTGTGGTGCTGATTGCGGTGCTATACAGCTTTGGTTTAAACCTGTTCATTCAGCCGCCGGAGCTGGAAGTGCCGGATCTCAACGCATCTTCCGATCCGGAACAGGTGAGCGCGGATCCGGGAGCAGGCGGAATCCCGGTGGAGGTGACCGCTGAGACGGTTCAGCTGGTCGTGGCCTCCCTGAGTCGGTATGAAAGCTATAGTAGAAGTGTCTCCGCATCCTATTTCCAGGACGGAGAGACGTTGGGAACCATTACCGCCCAAGTGTGGGCGGATGGCGGATGGGTGCGCACAGATACCACCCTGGTTTCTGGAGTTGTGGAGTGCTCCATCGTGGGAGACGGGCAGATCTGGCTGTGGTATGATGGGGAGGACGAGGTCTATCAGGCCCCGGCCTCCCTTCAGAGCGCGGACCTGACCCAGCGCTTACCCACCTACGAGGATGTGCTGGAGTTGGATCCTTCCGGGATCACGGCGGCGGACTATGTGGAGCGGGACGGCCAGGAGTGTATCTATGTGGAGTTTCAGGGGACGGAGACGGGATATCGATACCGTTACTGGATTTCCGTAAGCAGTGGCCTGCTGATTGCTGCGGAGACGGAAGCGGATGGGGACGTGGTATATTCCATGACTTCTCATCAGGTGACGAGCCCGTTGTCAGAGAGGGATGGCCTGTTTGTCCTGCCGGACGGCACAGTCCTTTCGGAGTGATCAATCCTCTCCAAGGCCGAGCAGGAGCATAAGCCCTAGGGTGATGGCAAGTTCCAGGTTATCCCCCTCTAGATAGAGAAAGAGGATGATCAGTACCAGAAGGATATCCCCGGTGTCTAGGCTTTCCAGGGAAAAGTGTTTGCGCACGCCGCTCAGCAGTTGGGAGAGTCCGCCAGTCAGTTCCCCCAGTAGGGGAGACTCTTTTACGGCGGGGTCTTGAGGAGACGCTCGGCGGGAGGATGGGGCTTTTTTACCCTGTTCCGGCGGAGACTCGGGTTCTGGCTCCATAGCAATGAAGCTTCGGTTTCCCTGATATTGACTATACATGAGGATCCTCCCTCGGGCGTAACAACTCCAGAGCCATGCGGATCAACCGGGAGAGCTTGGCGATCTGGATGGCTTTGTCCAGTTTCGCGTATCGTTTCTCTTTCACAAAAGGGCGCAGGGCGCTCAGCAGGGCGACCCGGTTGTCATCATTGCTGTGGTACTGGCTCATGAGCTGAACCGCTCCTGAGATCAACCGAGGATCAACCTGACTTAGGGCGTCTAGCAGGTTGCCCCCGGCAGACGCATTGGTAGGGGAACCAGCTGGCTCCGGATCCGGGGCGGGAGTAGAGATGGGGGGATGGGACTGGGCGGAGCTTTTTCCCAGGGACTGAGCCAGAGACATGATCTGTTCCATGGCCTTGGGGTTGCTCAGAATCCCCTCCAGTTTTTCCTCCAGGTCACTCACGCGCGCCCCTCCCCTCCATGGTTGTTACTTCAGCCTATCCTTCATTTTCTGTATGAGCTGGGCCCCCTCCGGGTCGGACAGAAGCTGCCGGATAGCCCCAATCAGCTGTTCGCTATCTCCATTCGCGGCGTCGCCGGCGGCCTGTTCCAGGTTGCCTCCGGTACTGCGATTTAGCATGGCAAAGATTTTTTGGGTTTCCGGTGCACCCTTCAGCTGCTCCAGTTTGGTGGAATCCCCTATCAGCTTTGCCGCCTGGGGATCTTTGAGGAATGAATTGAAGCTTGGCATAGGAATTCCCTCCGTTTCAGGTGAAACCCCAAGTGGAGCTTCCTGTCTCAGTATATGTGGTAAACTGGAAAGGGTGAACTCTATGAAGATCGCAATTTTTTCCGACTCTCATGGGCGTATGGAGCATATGGTCGCGGCCATGGAGGAGGAGCAGCCGGACTATGTTTTCTTTTTAGGGGATAACCTGCGGGATGGGCGAGAACTGTCCAAGCTGTACCCCAAGACCCCGATGAAGCTGCTGAGAGGGAACTGCGACTTTGGCCCCGGACCGGATGAACTGGTAGTGGAGCTGGAGGGCTGCCGGTTTCTCCTGGTACATGGTCATCTGCATGGGGCCAAGTCCGGGATGGAGCGCCTGGCTGCTGCGGGTCGACAGGTGGATGCGGATATGGTTTGCTTTGGCCACACCCATCATGGGGCAAACCTATGGAATGGGACGAGGCCTTGGCTGTTCAATCCAGGAACGGTTGGTGGGGTACGTGAACGTCCCGGCTACGGTATCGTTGAGGTCCAGGGAGGATCGCTCAATGCCTGGCTAAAATAATGCGGAAAGGGGTCTGCTGCAAAATACGGTTTCCCGGACCAGACAAACATTGACACGTAAAAAAGTTGCTAAGAAGCCGCGGTTTTGGCGGTTCTTAGCAACTTTTTCTTTGACCTGCTTTTTGTAATCCTATTTTGCAACAGGCCTGCGTGGGGGTTATGCGTGGCTGCTGCTGGCGGTGCTCTCATGGCGGAACAGCAGGGTGATACACCACAGAGCCGCGATTCCCACCACTGCATAGATGACCCGGGCCAACCAGGTTCCAGAGCCTCCGCAGAGAAAGGCCACCAGGTCAAAGTTAAACAGACCGATGGCACCCCAGTTCAGCCCGCCGATCACAGCCAATGTCAGGGCCAATTTATCCAAAAACATGGTACAAAACCTCCTTGTCTCCACGGGGATAGTTTGCGCGGAGACAGGGGCAGAAATGCTGGAAAAATTTTCGACAGCGTTTCAGACCGGGCGGTCACTCCGCCTGGGCCAGCCCTTTTGGGCCGAAGCCGTGAGGCAGAAGCTCGTGTAAGGGGAAGGAGACAAACTGCCGATCCGCGCGGGCCACCAGGACGGTGAGGTTAGGGTTGAACTCATAAAGCATCTGCCGGCAGGGACCGCAGGGCCAGCAATAGTCCGCACTGTTGCCTGCGATGGCGATCCGCTCCAGATCATTCTGATGTCCCTCACTCACCGCCTTGACCAAGGCGGTGCGTTCGGCACAGATGGTGGAGCCGTAGGCAGCGTTTTCCACATTGCAGCCGGTGAATACAGTGCCGTCGGCACAGGCGATGGCGGCGCCGACGGGAAATTTGGAATAGGGAATGTAGGAACGATTCAGCATTTCAAATGCGAGATCGACAAGCTCCTGGTCAGATATCATAAGTATTCAGCTCCTTCTGTGATTGGTATACTGACATTATATTGCAAGAAAGCGAAGGCCGCAAGATGGAATCTGAAGAGGAAAGCCAGCAGCTTGAGAAGGCGCAGGGTATGCCGGGAATGGAAGCATGCCGGCACAGCGCGCCGCTGTGTACGGGCGCAGGTGTACAATTACCGGAATGCGGCATGCCGCTTTTTATCTTGTCTCGGTGTAAAATAGATGTAGGAAAATAAAAGAACAAGGAACAGCCCAAATGTG
>CAJLWS010000199.1 GCA_905210385.1 uncultured Eubacteriales bacterium
GCGCCACCTTGCCAAGGTGGAGGTAGCGAGTTCGAGCCTCGTCACTCGCTCCAAATATTCCAAAAAGAAGTGTGATATCACACTTCTTTTTGGAATATCATTAGATAGCTGGCGCCATAGCCAAGTGGTAAGGCAAGGGTCTGCAAAATCCTGATGCCCCAGTTCAAATCTGGGTGGCGCCTCCAAAAAGAAGCACCAGCTTAGCTGGTGTTTCTTTTTGGGTTCCGGCGACTCAAAGGCACCTCTCCCCTTTTGAACGTTATCCGCCCTGGCGATAGTCAGTGGGTCCGTTGCAAAATAAGGTTCTCAGAGGCAAGCAGAAAATCCACACACTAAAAAGTTTCGGAAGATTACCAATAAGGAAATCTTCCGAAACTTTTTTCATTGACTTGCTTTTTCAAAATCCTATTTTGCAACAGGCCCGTTTCTTTTTCCCGCAGTGCTCAGGTCACTGCCTCTGAAGGTGGCAGTTTCACCTCCGGCATCAGCTCCTGGCCCATGATGGTGAGCATCTCCTCCAGCTTCTCGCACTCCGCCGTGGTAAACCGCTTTTTGATCCGCTCCATCACTGTGTGCACATAGTCATTGCTGATGTTGTAGTAGCGGATATACTTTTCCGTTACCCGCAGGTGGTGCTCCCGCTTGTCATGCTCGGACTGAAATTTCTCCACATACCCTTTCCGGATCAGGCTATTGATCTTATAGGCCGCATTGGGAGAGGAGATGCGCATGAAGGAGGCAAACTCATTGACCGTGGGAGTTCCTAAGGCCATGATAGTCTCCATGGCAAAGGTCTCCACCGTAGTCAGACTGGCCTCCCGATTCTGAAAGCGGGCAAAGATTTCCTGGTAAAAATGCAGCTTAAACTTCGTATAAACCGCTTCAAATTTTTGCTCTAGCATACCGCATACCCCCGAATTTTTCACCATTTAGTTTGATTGTAACACAGAAATCCGGAGGCGAACAGAGGTTTTACTCATTTTTACTCAGCGCAAAGGTCAATTCCGCCTCCACGGCCGCCTGTCCATCCACCGTGGCCCGGGCCTCGGCAATGGCCACCAGGCCTTTCTGCCGGGTGATGACGCACTCTAACTCTAACACGTCGCCAGGTGTTACCTGCCGGCGAAACCGGGCATTCTTGATGGCCCCCAGAAAGCCGATCTTCCCCCGGTGCTCGGGCATGGACAGCACTGCCACCGCCCCCACCTGGGCCAGGGCCTCGATGATGAGCACGCCGGGCATTACATGGTACTGAGGAAAATGGCCCTGGAAGAAGGGCTCATTGACGCTGACACACTTGATTCCCTTGGCCCACTTGCCTTCCTCCCCGTCCACAACCCGGTCTACCAGGGCAAAGGGGTAACGGTGGGGCAGAATGGCGGCAATCTCGTTGGAGTTATAACGCAGCATGGCTCACCCCTCCCATCTCTTCAGCAGCACGCAGGCGTTGTGCCCGCCAAATCCCAAGGAGTTGGACAGGGCGTACTCCACCTGGGCGGCCCGGCCCTGGTTGGGCACGTAGTCCAGGTCGCAGGCCGGGTCTGGCTCCCGGTAGTGGATGGTGGCGGGCAGGAAGCCGTCCCTCAGGGACATGGCGGTGAAGATAGCCTCCACCGCTCCGGCAGCTCCCAACATGTGGCCGGTCATGGACTTGGTGGAGCTCACCGCCAGCTTGTAGGCGTGGGGGCCAAAAACCGTCTTGATGGCGGCGGTCTCCCCGCTGTCGTTGAGGGGCGTGGAAGTGCCGTGGGCGTTGATGTAGCCCACCTGCTCCGGGGTTACCCCGCCGTCGGCCAGGGCCTGGGCCATGGCCCGGGCCCCGCCCTCACTGTTGGGCGCTGGGGCCGTCATGTGGTATGCGTCACAGGTGGCGCCGTAGCCCACCACCTCGGCATATATCTTGGCCCCCCGGGCCATGGCGTGCTCGTATTCCTCCAGCAGGAGGATACCGGCGCCCTCTCCCATGACGAAACCGCTGCGGCGGGCATCAAAGGGCACGCTGGCGCACTCCGGGTCATCCCCCACGTGGAGGGCCCGCATGGAGGTGAAGCCGCCGATGGATAGCGGCGTAATAGCGGACTCCGAGCCACCGCACAGCATAACCTCGCCATAGCCATCCCGGATATACCGGAATGCGTCTCCCACGGCGTTGGTCCCTCCGGCGCAGGCAGTCACCGGGCAGGTGCACATACCCTGGAACCCAAAGGCAATGGCAATCAGGCCCGCCCCCATGTTGGCAATGGTGGTGGGAATATAGTAGGGATTGGCCCGGTCAAAGCTCCTCTGGGAGCAGCGCATTTGCTCCCGCTCCGTCACGCCGATCCCACCCACGCCGCTGGACACGATAACCCCGCAACGGGTGCGGTCCTCCCGCTCCAGGTTGATTGCGCTGTCCGCCACCGCCTCCTGGGCCGCGGCCACCGCCAACTGAATGAAGCGGCTCATGTGGCGATGATCTCGCCCCGCCAGCGCCACAGCAGGATCCCATTGCTTTACCTCAGCGGCCAGATGGACCTTCTGGGGGGCGCTGTCGTACTGGGTGATGGGGCCGATGCCGCACACCCCTTCCCGTACCGCCTGCCAGGTTCCGGCCAGGTCATGGCCCAGGGGATTGACCGTCCCCATGCCAGTAATCAGAACTCTGCGTTTTTCCATAGCTGATCGACTCCTCTCACATACCCATTCCGCCATCCACCTGGAGCACCTGTCCGGTGATGTAAGCCGCCTCGTCGCTGGCCAGGAAGGCCACCGCCCGGGCCACATCCTCCGGCTGGCCGGGGCGGCTCAGGGGAATGGTGGCCAGCATGGCCTCCTTGGCCGCGTCCGGCATATCCGCGGTCATGTCCGTCTGGATATATCCGGGCGCCACGGCGTTGACGGTAATCCCCCGGCTGCCCAGCTCCTTGGCCAGGGACTTGGTCATGCCGATGAGTCCCGCCTTGCTGGCGCAGTAGTTGACCTGCCCCGGGTTGCCCCGGAGGGCCACCACCGAGGTCAGGTTGACGATCCGGCCGTACCGGGCCCGCATCATGGGCCGGGCCGCCGCCTTGGCGCACAGGAAGGCCCCCTTCAGGTTGGTGGCCACCACTGCGTCGAAGTCCTCCTCCTTCAGGGTCATGGCCAGCCCGTCCCGGGTGATGCCGGCGTTGTTCACCAGGATGTCCAGGCCGCCCAGCTCCTTGACGGCGGCGTCCACCAGGGCCTTGGCCGCCTGTGCGTCGGCCACATCGCCCTGCAAGGCAATCGCCTTTACCCCCATGGCCCGTAGCTGGTTCAGGGTCTCCTCCGCTGCGGCGGAATTGCCGGCGTAGGAGAACACCACGTTGGCCCCCCGCCGGGCAAGCTCCAGACAGATGGCCCGGCCGATGCCCCGGCTGCCGCCGGTGACGATGGCAGTCCTTCCCTTCATGCTCATTTACCCCTCTCCTTTCAAAGCAACGGCCAGCGCCTCGATGTCGGCGCAGGTCTCCACCGCATAGGTCTTAATCTCGGGAGCGGTCTTGCGGAC
>CAJLWS010000200.1 GCA_905210385.1 uncultured Eubacteriales bacterium
TGGGGTCCATACCCATGACGCGGCCCCGGCGCTTGTTCAGGTCGCCGATGACGTCGCCCATGTAGCTGTCGGGCACGGTGACCTTCAGCTCGCCCACCGGCTCCAGCAGCACGGGGTTGGCCTCGGGCAGGGCGGCCTTGTAGGCCAGCTGGGCGGCGGTCTTGAAGGCGATTTCCGAGGAGTCCACCGGGTGGTAGCTTCCATCGTACAGAACGGCCTTCAGGTTGACCACCGGGTAGCCCGCCAGCACCCCGTGGAGACAGGCCTCCTTGATACCCTTCTCCACCGCGGGGAAGAAGTTCTTGGGGACGGAGCCGCCGAAGACTTCCTCGGCAAAGACGGGTTCTTCGGACTCAGGGTTGGGTTCGAAGCGGATCCACACGTCGCCGAACTGGCCGGAGCCGCCGGTCTGCTTCTTGTGGCGGCCCTGCTTGGAGACGGTCTTGCGGATCTTCTCCCGGTAGGGCACCCGGACGGGCTTCAGCTCCGCCTCCACGTTGAAGCGGCTCTTCAGCTTGGACACCAGCACGTCCATCTGAATGTCGCCGGCGGCGGTGACCACCATCTGGTGGGTTTCGGCGTTGTTGACCACGGTGAAGGTGGGGTCCTCCTCATTGAGCTTGGCCAGCCCCGCTGCCACCTTGTCCTCCTGGCCCCGGGTCTTGGGGGCGATGGCCTTGGAGTAGTTGGGCTCGGCGAAGGGGATCTGCTTGAGGGCCACCACCTTGCGGGGGTCGGAGAGAGTATCGCCGGTCTTGACCTTGTCCATCTTACCGATGGCGCCGATGTCGCCGCAGGAGAGCTCCTTGACCTCCTCGGCCTTCTTGCCCCGCATGACATACAGCCGTCCCAGCTTCTCATTCTGGCCAGTGCGGGCGTCCACCAGGGTCAGGTCGGGGGTGAGGGCGCCGGAGAGCACCTTCACGTAGGAGTATTTGCCGTACTGGTCAGACACGGTCTTGAACACGAAGGCGGTGGGCACGCCGCCGGAGGACACCACGAACTCCTCCGTCTCCCCGTCCTGGCGGGTGGCCTTGTGGTAGTTGCCCTCCATGGGGTTGGGCAGCAGGTCGGCGATGAAGTCCATGAGCATCAGGGTGCCCATCCCCTGCACGGCGGAGCCGCACAGCACCGGGAAGAGGGACAGCTCCCGCACGCCCTGGCGCAGGCCCTGGATCATCTCGGGATAGGTGAAGTCCTCCCCGGAGAAGAACTTGTCCATGAACGCCTCGCTGGTCTCGGCCACCGACTCCTTCAGCGCGTCGTTGAACTGGGTGACCACCTCGTCCTTCCCATCGGGAATGTCGATCTCCACCCGCTTGCCCCCCTGCATCTCGTAGGCCCGCTTGTTGAGCACGTCGATGATGCCGGTGACCTTCTTGTTCTCGTCCCAGATAGGTACCACCACAGGGGCGATCTTGTTGCCATACCGCTCCCGCAGGGCGTCGAAGGTGGCGTTGTAGTCGGAGTTGTCCTCGTCCGTCTTGGAGATATAGACGAAGCGGGGCATGTTGCGCTCCTCACAGTACTGCCAGGCCTTCTCCAGGCCCACGGAGATACCGTCCTTAGCGGAGCAGACGATGATGGCCGCGTCGGCGGCCCGCAGGGCCTCCATCACCTCGCCGGCGAAGTCGAAGCTGCCCGGGGTATCCAGGATGTTGATCTTGCAGCCCTTATATTCCACGGGGGCCACCGCCAGGGAGATGGAGATCTGGCGCTTGACCTCCTCGGGGTCGTAGTCACAGGTGGTGTTCCCGTCGGGGGCCCGCCCCATCCGGTCGATGGCGCCGGTGAGGTACAGGAGACTCTCGGCCAGGGCGGTCTTACCGCTTCCCCCGTGGCCCAACAGGCACACGTTGCGGATATTTTGCACAGAATAGCTCATGGTTTGCGTCCACTCCTTCACGATGAATACGGTCTGTTCCCCGGGGGATGCCCGCCGGAAGAACTGCTGTTAGCAATTATACAGGAAAAAGCGGAAGTTGGCAACGGGGATTTGACGAAAATGCCCAATTTATTTTTGGGCAAAGGAAACGCCCGCCACGGATGGAGCTCCGTGGCGGGCGAGATCGGTGCAAAGGAAGAGAGAACGGGAGGGAAAAGGGCTCATTTCTCCGCCAAAATGAGCTGGCAAGTTCCGGAGAAGGTTGCGTCCCCCTCTATGGTATAAGGGATGCCTTGCTCCTCCAGCAGGGACAGGAAGGCCAGGGCATCCTCACTGGACAGGAGGGCGGACTCCGGAGAGACGTCGCCCAGGATGTCCTCCCAGCCCTCGGGCGGTTGGGAATAGACGATCTGGCTGTCGGCACGCTGGGTCCGGGGATCGGCTTGGGTGGCACAGACGGCGGGGTCAATCCAGTAGGCGGCGGGGGAGTCGCTCCCATCCGTGGCAGAACGATCCTGCCAGGGCCGGGTCACGCCCAGAGCCACCGCCAGCACGGCACATGCGGCCAGGGCAGCCCACCGGCGGAAGTGGAGAACCTTGCCTGCCTTTCGGGCGGGCCGCTGCGGAGGCAGATTGTCCAGAACCTTCTGGTGCAGTCCCTCGGGGAAAGGGGGATCCAGCTCCCGCAGGACCTGAGATTGGCCTTTTAGCGCCTCAAACAGGGCGGCACAGTGGGGGCAGCGGGCAAGATGGTCGTCCAGCTCCTCCCGCGCTTGGGGAGACAGAGGACCGTCCAGGGCCTCGCTCATCCGCTCCAGAGCCTGTTCACAATCCATGGCTACCGCCTCCCTTCTTTAGTCATCTTCTGTGTAAATAGACGTAGAGGTGTCGGAAAAGTTCCCACTGGGAAGAAATATTTTTCGTCGCATAACGGGGTGTGGTCAGGCTTCGGCTGAGGTTGACCTACGTCCTGCCTGTATAGAAAATAGGCAAAGACACCCTTAAGAGATAAAAGTCCGGACAGACGCCATGTGGCCCTAGGATTTTCTCCTCAAGAAATCCAAGGAAAGGTATGATGACGCCCGTTGAGGTGCAGCGTTCCACGAAGCGCCTTTGCTCAGAGCTCTTCTTTCAGCAGCTTAGCCAGAGCAAGCCTTGCCCGGGCCACCCGGGACTTTACCGTGCCCGGGGGCAGGCCCAGGACCTGTCCGATCTCCTCGTAGGAGGCCCCATTGAGCTCCCGGAGAACCAATACCTGCCGATGCTCTTCCGACAGCAGGGCCAGCCCCCGGATTACGGCCCGGCGCAGTTCCTTCTGTTCTAGGCTCTTTTCCGGCGGAGGAGTGGGGTCGGCCAGCTGGCTGTCCCACCCCCGATCTGGGTCATCCAGGGACAGGTCCCCCCGGCGTTTCTTTTCCCTGCGCAATAGGTCGATGGCGGCGTTGCCTGTCAACCGGTACAGCCAGGTGGAGAAGCTGCTGCCTCCCTGAAAAGCGGGCAGACCCCGCCAGACCTTGAGAAACACCTCCTGGGTGACATCGGCGGCGTCCTCTGGATGACCCACCAGGCCCAGGGCCTGGCGGTAGACCTGCCTCTCATACTGCTCCATCAGCAGCCCAAAG
>CAJLWS010000201.1 GCA_905210385.1 uncultured Eubacteriales bacterium
CTTCTGCATGGCATATGCTTCGGCTGTCGCACCCCACTGGGGCGCCTGGCCGGGCGGGGCACTTTAGTCCTTGCGCCGTTAGAAGCGCAGACCCGCAGGCTTGAACACCAAATGTAGGCGCCCATAGGCGTGGCAGGAGATCACAGGTCACCTGGTCAAAAGGCCGGAGGCCGCCGTGCGTCGCTGAGGGTGTCAGCAGGTGTGCGCCGGTCGTTAGAGTGACGCACCAATTTTGCTCCCCCGTAAACCGGGGGTACATAGGGGGGCAAATCCTGGAGGACGCCCTTTGTCTGATGGATTTGTCCCCCTATGCGCGTCTTTGCCTACTTTCTGCGCGTGCAGAAAGTAGGTCGCCCTTCCGGGCGAAAACGGAAACCGCCCGCCGGCAAAAAGTCAGAGCCCCGCAGAGGGAATATCTCCTATCTCCTCCCTCCTATCTGAAAAAATCCCCGAAAAAAGTGCTTGACAAGGCCCCTCCCCTCTGGTATAGTATTTAGGCAAAACAAAGCAGGAATGGCGCCGCCGTCCTCACCTCCAGCCTGGGGCGAAGAGGTCAACATGGGAAAACTCCGCGCGGTCTCGCGCGTGTTTTTGCTGTGGACGTGGGTGCCGTTGCGCGCTCGCGTTTTTCTTATTTTCAGGAGGTGCTTTGCCATAGCTAACGTGACCCATCAGATCAACGAAGAGATCCGCGACCGGGAAATCCGTCTCATCGGCGCCGACGGCAGCCAGCTGGGCATTATGTCCGCGGCGGAGGGCCAGCGCCTGGCCGACGAGGAAGGGCTGGATCTGGTAAAGATCTCCCCAAACGCCACCCCTCCCGTGTGCAAGCTCATGGACTACGGAAAGTTCCGCTTTGAGCAGTCCAAGCGGGAGAAGGAGGCCAAGAAAAACCAGCACGTGGTGGAGATCAAAGAGATCCGCATGTCCCCGGGTATCGACATCGGCGACTTCAACACCAAGCTGCGCAACGCCCAGAAGTTCCTGGCCGACGGCAACCGGGTGAAGGTCACGGTGCGCTTCCGCGGCCGGGAGATGGCCCACACCGACATCGGACGGGACCTGCTGATGGACTTTGCCGCCCAGTGCGCGGAGCTCGCCAGCCTGGATAAGGAGCCCAAGCTGGAGGGCCGGCACATGAGCATCTTCCTGTCCGCCAAGACCGGCAAGCCCAAATCGTAACCCCGCGGCAAACGCCGCCGCCACTACACTGTAAAGGAGCTAACCACCATGCCTAAGATCAAAACCCACAGCGGCGCCAAGAAGCGCTTTTCGCTGACCAAGAACGGCCGTGTCAAACGTGCCCACGCCAACAAGCGCCACCTGCTCAACGGCCACGGCAAAACCACCAAGCTCAAGAGAGGCCTCCGCAAGGGCGCCTACGCCGACGTGACCAACGAGGCGACCGTCAAGCGCCTGATCCCCTACAAATAATTCTACTTTCACTCAATATAGGAGGCTGAACGACAATGGCAAGAGTCAAGGGCGCGATGATGACGCGCAAGAGAAGAAATAAAGTCCTCAAACTGGCCAAGGGCTACTGGGGCGCCAAGAGCAAGCACTTCAAGATGGCCAACGAGCAGGTGATGAAGTCCCTGCAGTACGCCTACACCGGCCGCCGGCTGAAGAAGCGCGACTTCCGTCAGCTGTGGATCGCCCGCATCAGCGCCGCCTGCAAGCTCAACGGCATGAACTACTCCACCTTCATGCACGGGCTGAAGCTGGCCAACGTGGAGATCAACCGGAAGATGCTGGCCGAGCTGGCCGTCAACGACAAGGCTGCCTTCACCCAGCTGACCGAGCTTTCCAAGTCCAAGCTGGCCTAAAGAGCTCCACGGAAACGGTATAGCCGTTTCCCCGTGGATGGGTTGCAGTCCGCTGCGTCGCACTTCGTCGGGGCACGCTCCATATCCCTCGCTTCCGTCCATGACGAAAGCTCGACCATTCCGCTGCCCCTCCTCTCCCCACAAAACCCGCTTCGCTGGGCTTTTGTGGGGTCATTGGCCCGCCCCGGCTCGCACGCTTGCGGACTGAGCAGTATGTTTCGCCACGCACATGTCGCGGCGAAACATAGATTACAATTTTTCGCGCCTGCGGGCGCGAACTCTGCAAGGCTGTTTCGCCCCGGTTCCCGGACAGGGAGCCGGGGCGATTTTTCTCCCCTCCCCCATTCCATCCCGCCTTCATCTATGGTATACTTAGGGAAAGAAAGGGTGGGTATGCCATGTCTAACCGCCGGCTGTTTCAAATCGTATACCTGCTGCTGGAGCGGGGACGCCTCACCGCCCCCCAGCTGGCCCGGGAGCTGGAGGTCTCCGTGCGCACCGTCTACCGGGACGTGGACGCCCTGTCCGCCGCCGGTGTCCCTATTTACACCGCCCAGGGGTGCGGCGGCGGCGTGTCCCTGATGGAAGGCTATGTGCTGGACCGGGCAGCCTTCACCCCGGAGGAACAGCAGCTGCTGCTGGCCGCCCTGCAAAGCCTTCCCGACCAGGAGGGGCGGCAGACCCTGACCAAGCTGTCCGCCCTGTTCCACCGCCGGGAGGAGTCCTGGCTGAGGATCAGCCTGACCCGATGGGGAGACGGACCGCAGCGGGACGACGCCCTGTTCGGCCAGCTCCGGGACGCCATCCTCTCCCGCCACCCTGTCCGCTTCACCTATCTCAGCTCCCAGGGGGAGGCCGCCCCCCGGCAGGCCGTCCCCGCCCGGCTGGTGTACAAGGGCCAGGCCTGGTACCTCCAGGCCTTCGACCTGAACCGGGAGGACTACCGCACCTTCCGTCTCACCCGCATGCTGGGCCTCCAGGTTTCCCCAGAGGTCTTTCACCGGAAGCTGGAACCGCCGGAAGCGGACTTCTCCAGCGAGATTCCGCCCCTGTTCCGGGTGGAGGCCAGGCTGCGTTTCTCCCCCGCCCTGGCCTGGCGGGTATACGACGAGTTCGACCGGGAGCATGTCACGGTTCAGCCCGACGGCTCCCTGGTGGTGGAGGCGGTGTTCCCCCAGGGCCAGTGGCTGGAGGGCTGGCTGCTCAGCTTCGGCCCCGGGGTGGAGGTGCTGGCTCCGGACAGCCTCCGGGCCCGGCTGGCCGCCCTGGCCGGGGAAATTGCCGAACGGTACAGCCACCCTGACACACCCTGTCAGGGTTGATGTGCTACCATGGAACCATCCCAAACCAAGGAGGTTCCAGCCATGTACGGCCCAAACCCAAAGCTCTGCCAGTCCTGCGCCATGCCCCTCGCCCACCACGCCCAGCTCGGCACCCAAGCCGACGGCTCCTCCAGCCCGGACTACTGCGCCCACTGTTATCAGCGGGGGCGGTTCGTGGGAGAGATGACCATGGAGGAGATGATGGCCTTCTGCCTACCCCACACCCTCCGGGCCAACCCGGGTCTAACGGAGGAGCAGGCCAAGGCCTGGATGCGCCAGACGTTCCCCCGGCTCAAACGGTGGAGAACGCCATGACAAAAAACAGACCCCGCTC
>CAJLWS010000202.1 GCA_905210385.1 uncultured Eubacteriales bacterium
CCCGCCAGTCCGGCGGGACGGGGCTGGGGCTGTCCATTGCCAAGGAAATTGTGGACCTCCACCAGGGCGCTCTCTACCTGGTAGACAAGAAAGAGCCTGGGCTGACCATCCGCATGGAGCTTCCGGTGGATGGACCTGACCAGGAGGGAGGAGAAGCATGAGAGGGAAACGCCGCTGGCTGGAGTGGGGAAAGGACATGGCCATTGTTCTGCTGTCTCTGTCCGCCATTTACCTTTTGACCATGACTCCCCTGGTGCAGGACAGCGGACTACTCTCCGGGGAAGATGCCCTGCCGGAGGGAGGGGGGAGCGGGACGGTGACGCTGACGGCGGCGGCCTATCCCTCCCGCATCGCCGTCAATACCCAAAATGGCCGCTACGGGGTACAGTATAACCAGACACAGGTGGACAGCCTGTTTGCCCAGACCGGCCCTCTGCTGGGGGAAGCGCTGATCTCCGCCGGAGAGGCGGCCCATGTGGATGAGACCCAATGGCAAGAATACCTCCAGAGCCCAGGGATCTACTTTGATTTCTCTGGCCAGATTCCCCTGTCTGCCCTGGGTAGCTGGCTTCAGCCAGGGGGGGAGTGCGTCCTGTCAGGCGCTGCCCGGCGCCTGGTGCTGGCCCAGGGGGCAAACGGCCAGGTACTGCTGGGCTACCAGGAGTCCTCTGGCGATTTCTATGCCTGCACCACGGAGCTGTCTGTGGCCCTTCACCTGGAGCCTGTTGTGGAAGGAATGGAGGAGAACGGAGCCCAGTTCGCCTTTGAATCGGAGCAGCTCTCCCAGTTGCTGGACCCCTATACCTTGATTACGGAGGAGGTGTCGGCTCAGGTGTACTCCGTGTCCACGCCCCTGTCCTCCGGAGGCAACCTGTCGTGGCTGCTGGAGGCCCTGTCTTTCAACGGCCAGAACCACACCTCCGTCAGCGGAGGCGAGGCATTCCTGGAGGAGGAGACCCGGTTGGAGGTGCGCAGCGACGGCACGGTGATCTACCGGGCGGCTCAGGAAGGAAAATACCCAGTTGCCCACAGCGGACAGGAACCCACCCTGGCCGAGATGATCGAAACCGTGCGCAAGCTGGCGGAGGATACGGTGGGGGCCAGGTGCGGTGCTGCCCGGCTGCACCTGATCTCAGCAGAGGAGACCGAAGATGGGTGGCAGATCCTGTTTGGTTACCAGCTGGACGGCGGCTCTGTGTGGCTGTATGAGGAGGGGTGGGCGGCTCAGTTTCTGATCCGGGATGGCTATGTGTCCGACTTTACGCTCCATTTCCGCAGCTACACTGCCACCGGTCAGCAGGCTCTGATGCTGCCTATGGAGCGGGCGGCGGTAATGCTGCCCGCCCTGACTGACCAGCGGCGGGAGCTGGTAATGCAGTATCGGGACCAGGGAGAGGAAGAAGTGTCTCCCATTTGGGTGGCACAGTAGTCTCTGGTTTTGGGGGATATCTAAGGAGGGCACCTTTGGTGACTTTCTGCGCGTGCAAGAAATCGCCCGCCTGTCGGGGCTGGATCCGACAACCTTAGCCCTTCGGGAGGGCGGGGGCGAAATCTCCAAGTGCCCTTGAGCGAAACCGGAACGTCTGCCGAAGGCAGGAAAGGAGGTCGCTTCCGTCCATGGAGTGGAGCAAGGTCAAAAACATTATCATCCTGCTGCTGCTGCTGGTCAACGGCTTTCTGCTGGTGCTCGTGGGTATGCGCCGGGAGGAGACGGAGAACTACCAGGCTTCCGCTCTTGCCCAGGCAGTGGAGGTGCTGGAGCGCAGCGGCATCCAGGTGTTTCAGGAGGGACTGGAGGATGCGTTAGACATGTCTCCCCTGTCAGTGGAGCGAAACCTGGAGCGGGAAGGGGCGCTGGCCGGAGCCCTGCTGGGGGAAACGGTGGAGCCGAAAAATCAGGGAGGAGGCCTGTACGCCTACCGGGGCAACCGAGGCGAGGTGAGCATCCGGGCGGGGGGAGCCATCTCCGGCCGGATGAGCGGAGAGGAGGATTGGTACAGCCAGGATCCTCAGAACCATGCCGCCGGCCTGCTAGAGGAAATGGGAGTGGAAGCCGAAGTCCTAGAGAGCAGCTTGGACGGGGGTACCGGAACGGTGTCCTTTCGGCAACTGTGGCAGGGGGCGCCTCTGTTCTCCTGCCAGGTGGCCTTCACCTATGAGGAGGGGAGCCTGACCGGAATGGAGGGTGTGCTGCTGATGGCCGACCCGGCTGGGGCCGCGGCGGGCCAGGGGGAAACCATCACCCTGCCCACCGCCCTGCTGCGTTTCCTGGACGGGATCCTGGGCAGCGGAGATGTGTGCTCCCAGATCCTGGCCATGGAGCCGGGCTACCTGGCCGAGCAGTCCTTCTCCGGCTCAGTCAGCCTCAGTCCCGTCTGGCTGGTGCGCAGCAATACGGCGCACTATTACCTGGACGCAGTCACCGGAGAGCTGACCCGGGCGGAGGAAATATAGCGGATAGCGGAGCCCTCATCGGTTTGGCCGATTGGATGGCGGCGGGGCGGCATGGAGAAATTCCGTGTCATCCAGGCGGATGGCCGCTGCGGCGAATACCAAAATAGAGGCAGCCAGGCCGGAGCGGGCGGACCGCTGAACCATGGGGTCATCCGGAGTAGCCTGAGATAAGGCACGAGCGGCCAGGCACAGGAAGAAACCAAGCGCGCCCACGGTGAGGGAGCCGGCGGTATGCCGCAGAGGATAGACGGAGGTCTGGGGAGGTACTTCCCCCACAAGAGCGGCGCATACCTGTTCCCGTTGGAGCAGAATGGCCCGCAGGGAGAGAAACAGGGAGGCCACAAGGACAATGAGGAACTGGGCTGACTGATCCAGAGTGTTCAGATCGTCCCGCAGTGCGTCCTGATCCATAGGCTAGCCTCCTTTGAAACAGCATATGCCCCGTCGGACCAAACGGTGAGCGGGTCCGGGCCATATGGAAAAAGCTACCCCCCGGCGACAGCCGGGGGGCAACCATTCTCTGGGGAGCAGCGGGCATGTGGGACAGCCTCTTCCACATAGGATGGGACTGAAGTTTCCATGTGGGGAGGGCTGGCCATGGGATCCATCGTCGCCGGAACCTTGCTGCTCACTGCTACCGGGCTGTTCTCCCAGGTGGTGGGCTTTCTCTACCGCATCGCCCTGTCCCGGCTCATCGGGGCGGAGACTATGGGACTGTACCAGCTGGTGATGCCGGTGTACTCGGTGCTGCTGTCCCTGACGGCGGTGGGGCTCACCGTGGCAGTGTCCACCCTGTCCGCCAGGCACTACGCTCTGGGGGACACGGGGGCGGTGCGCCTTACCCTGCGCCGGGCCCTGGGCTGCTTCTTCCTGGTGGCCGTCCCCCTGGGTGTCCTGGTGGTCCTGCTCTCCGACCCCATCTCGGTTTACCTCATCGGGGACGCCCGTACCCGGCTGGGCATCGTGCTGCTGGTGCCCTGCGTGCTGCTCACCGGGGT
>CAJLWS010000203.1 GCA_905210385.1 uncultured Eubacteriales bacterium
TAGCCGAACATCATGCCCTGGTCGCCCGCGCCGCCGTCCAGCTCGTCGGTCATCTCGCCCTCCTTGGCCTCCAGGGCCTTGTCCACCCCCAGGGCGATGTCGGGGGACTGCTCGTCAATGTTGGTGATGACGCCGCAGGTGTCGCAGTCAAAGCCGTACTTGGCCCGGTCGTAGCCGATGTCCCGGATCACGCCCCGGGCGATCTTGGGGATGTCCACGTAGCAGGAGGTGGTGATCTCCCCCATGATGTGCACCAGGCCGGTGGACACCGTGGTCTCACAGGCCACCCGGGCGTTGGGATCCCGTTCCAGGATGGCGTCCAGCACCGCGTCGGAGATCTGGTCGCAGATCTTGTCGGGGTGGCCCTCGGTCACCGATTCAGAGGTAAACAGTCGTTTTGCCATAGGTCATGTTCCTTTCTTTGTGTACGCGCGGAAGGCTGAAAAAAGCCCCGCCGGACGGCGGGGCGCAGGGTTTCAGGCGTTTCCTCATCTTGCGTTTCCGCCGGAATTGGCACCTTGCATCGCAGGTTGCCGTGGTTTCATCGGGCCGGTCCCTCCGCCACTCTGGATAAGGCGATATTCAATTGCGAGAGCTATTATAGCCAGGAAGGGATGGCTTGTCAATGACAAATAGAGCCCAGCGTCAAAAAAATACGGGAATAAACTCGGCGCCCGCATTTCGCCGGGATAGAGTGTGGTTTCCTGTAGCTCTATGAGCTGTCCCGAGGAAGATCCCAGACATCGATCCAATCCTCCTGGGAAAAGGGGATGCCCAGGTCTGAGATCCTGGCGTCAAACTCCTCTTTGGAATAGGGACCCAGGACTTCATCCGTGGACACTTCCACGATGTAGTAGGAGGCGCTGGATTCCGGGTCGGTATCCTCCGGTTTTTGCTTGGCCAGGATATAATCATCATTCCACCAGATGTCGGACACGAAGGAGCCCACGACAGTATTCGCGACAGTCCCAGACTCATCGGCGAGCTTTACCACCTTGATGACATGGGCGCTGAACCTCCAGACCTCATAGTCGCCGGGCAGACCTTTGAACGACCAGTCTCCCAGCCCCGCGCAGGCGCTCAGCAGCGCGGCCGGGAGCAGGGCGAGGGCAAGAGCGAGCCTCAGCACCAATTTCGATTGTTGCTTCATAAAGATTCACCTCGATTGCGATTATGTTCGGGGGGAGGGAAAGGCGTCTTTCACATTGCTTCCGAGATAGGTCGCGTTGTCTTGAATACGAGATAATTCGAGAAGCCCTTCCCCTGAATCAAACAAGTACAGGGTGTCCTGGGTATATACCGCCTGGTGGAAATTCCCTTCCGTATCCTCCAGGGTGACGACCCTGCCGTCCACGGTGTACCACCCCGCGTGGAACACCTCGTGCTCATAGGTCCAGCTGTTTTCACTCGTCTGGATCGGCTCATCACCTATAATAGAGTAGTAAACATAGGTCCCTTCATCGGTGAGCGCAATGTTTCTGCCGGTCAGCGGCAGCGCGGCGTATTGAAACGTGCCCTCCACCCGGATTTCCCTGGTTTCAAACAGCTCCCGGTCCAAGAGCACCAGTTGGGCGAGCAGGAAGGCGAACAGAGCCAAAATTGCGGTCACGCCAAGGGCACCGGGCAGCCATTTCCTCCAGGTCGACATGGTCATTCCTCCTTTTCCAGACGTGGATGGTGGAGTGCTGGGTGTCGCTTGCTCTGACAGCTTCAGTATACCAGACAACAGGAAAACTGTCCAGAATTCTCTAAGAATCAAGCTGAAAATTTGTGCTTTTTCATGGCGGGCCGGGTCTGCCAGCCGCCCGTGCCCGGAAACCGGCCGGAGAAAGTGCCCACTCCACCAGAGGTTTGTTGCCGAAACAGGGATGGAATGGTATCATGAGGATGAGGTGAGGCGGATGGAGCTGAAAAAGACGGGGGCGTTCATCGCCCAGTGCCGCCGGGAGGCGGGGCTGACCCAGAAGGAGCTGGCGGAGCGGCTGCACGTCTCCGACCGGGCGGTGTCCAAGTGGGAGCGGGGTCTGAACCTGCCAGGGGCCGACCTGTTCGAGCCCCTGTGCCAGATCCTGGGCGTCACCGTGCGGGAGCTGCTCCGGGGGGAGCGGTGTGAGGACGATGAGATCCTCCCCGAGGAGATCGCCCAGGCTATGTACCGGCTGGAGGCTATGGAAAAGGAGGAGAAGCGAAGAAGCCGCCGGAACCGGTGGCTGCTGGCCGCCCTGGGGGTATTGGCCATGGCAGTGCTGCTCTACTTTCCCCTGTCTGCCTATTTCCAGGAGGATGAGCGGGCGGAGACGGTCAACCAGATCGGCTACATCCCTTCGGTATACTTCGATCTGATGCCCTGGGGCGTGGTAAGGGATTTGGTCCTGCCGGGGGACCTGGGCGGCATGCAGGGCCCCTTCTATGACGACGGTTATGTCTACCGACGGGAGTTGGCCGTCACCCGACAGCCCGGTCCCGGCTGGGTGCTGGAGCTGGAGAACGGCCTCTTTGCCGCCGCCTACGTGGTGGGGGAGAAGGAGGATATGACCATCCAGGTGCTGCGCTGGCCCCAGTCGGCCTGGGGGACGGATGCGGGGCTGGAGGATGCCCAGGCGGTGGAGTTCAACTATGACCAGTATAGGCTGAGCAGTCAGCCCGAGATGTGCGAGGGCCGGGCGGACTGCAGGGTGAGCTTTGGCCTGGAGAGCGGCTGGCTGTACAGCGTGGTCCTCCGCTGGGGGGAGGAGGGGAACATCTTTGTGGAATACCCCTTCGCCGTCCTGCCGGCGGAGGAATGAGAGAATGGGAAGGAGGGGTTCCATGTGAAGGGCAAAAGTGTGTGGGCTGTTGCCGCCGCCCTGGCCTGCCTGCTGCTGGGCCTGGGGGGATGCACCCCGGGGCTGTCGGAGGACCTGCCCTTAGAGGAGATGATCCAGCGGGGGGATACGGCGTGGTGGGACGGCGATGAGGAGCGGGCCCGGGCCTTCTATGAGACCGCCGTGAAGGTGTACCCCGACCAGCCGGCGGGCTGCCTGAGCCTGGCCTGGCTGGCCAAGGGGGAGTTCGACCTGGAGGGGGCCATCAGCTGGTATGAGGCCGCCCTGGAGCGGGACCCCTCCCTGACCGACACCTGGTCTGAGCTGGCCAACCTGGTCGCCCTTTCCGGCCGGGAGGAGGAGGCGGAAGAGGTGCTGGCCGAGGCCTATGACCGGACGAGGGACCGGGAATTCTTAGAGGCGGAGCCCGGGGGGAGCACCTATGAGATGGGCAGCATGGGGATCACCGACCTGTCCCCCCTGGCGTCGGCGGAGTGGGTCCACCGCCTGGAGACCCTGTTGCTGGAGGTCCCAAAGGTGGAGGACTACTCCCCCCTGGCCGGCCTGACCGGTCTGCGGGATCTGCGGATCTTCAGCGGCCAGGTTGCGGACCTCTCCTTCCTGTCGGGGATGGACCGGCTGGAATAC
>CAJLWS010000204.1 GCA_905210385.1 uncultured Eubacteriales bacterium
TTGCGCAAACCGGCCGGAAGGCAGAAAAAGCGACCCTGTGATGGGTCGCTCTTTTGGCGCGGGGGAAAATTATTCGGCTACTACAATGGGGGCGTCAGGGGCATTCTTGCGGACGCTCTCAATGCCATTGAGGCAGCTGGCCTTGGCCTTGTAGCTCTCGGAGGTGGCGATGATCTCGCCATTGCGGGCCTTGAGGCGGAAGCGGAACTCACCGGCTTTATCGGTGTAAACCTCAAACTTGGGGTTGGTGACGGTCTCGAAGCCCTCAACGGTCTGGTCTTCCAGCTTGGCTTCTACGGCATTTTTACGCACGCTCTCGATGCCCTTTTTGCAGGCGGCATCGCCGGAATATGCCTCGGAGGTGGCAATGACTTCGCCGTTGCCGGCTTTCAGGTCGAACTTAACGCCGCCGTTTTTGGTTTCCTTCATAACAAACTTGCCCATGTGACAGACCTCCTAAAAGAAGTTTCTTGGTACTTCTATGTTACATTGTTTTGGGTAGGAATGCAAGCAAATGAGCGAAATTCGCCGGGAAAAGGTTTTCTTTTGGACAGAATCGTGGTAAAATAGGGACGGAATTCACAGCGAAAAGGAGTGACTGACCATGCAGATGGTGGAGATAAACAGCAAAAATGTGGATAGCATCACCCGGGAGGGCAAGACCTACCTGTACTTTACGGCGGGGTTCAGCCCCTTTGCGGCGGCCATGGAGCCGGTCTATCAGAAATTTTTGATGGAGGCGGAGCAATACGATGTGAAGGTGTGCCGCATCAATGTGACCGATGATATCGCGCTGGGGGAGCGCTTCCATGTGAAGGACCTGCCCACTATGCTGGTGTTCCGCGATGGAATGCGGGTGCACACCACCGAGGGTATTGTGCTGCCGGAGCATTACACCAATTTACTGAAGTTTTATTGAGAAGAAAGAAAGCCTGCCGCTTGGCGGGCTTTTTTAATAACCCGAAAGATGGGGACAGTGGGAAGGCGGGCGCGCCGCAGCGGGGAGGGCTGCCCGTCAGGGTCAGCACGACAAAAGCGGAGGGGCGCCCACCGTGGTGCGCGGATAGAAAGACTCTGAAAAGAGCCGGCCGGGGGAGAAAAAACGCGGTCAATAAGGGTGAAGTACTTCAACCCAAACGAAAGGAGGCAGGAGCATGAAGGACGAGGAAATTCTGCGGCTGTACAGGGAACGAAGCGAAACAGCTTTAACCGAAACCGAGCGGCAGTACGGCGCCCTGTGCGGCACCATCGCCCGAAATATCCTGCGGAACAGGCAGGACGCCGAAGAATGTGTGAACGATACATGGCACCGCGCATGGAACAGTATCCCGCCGGAGGAGCCGAGAAGTTTGGCGGCTTATCTGGGACGCATTACCCGCAATTTGGCGCTGAACCGGCTGCAAAAACAGAACCGCTTGAAACGGGGCGGCGGAGAAATGACGCTGATCTGGGAGGAGCTGGGCGAGATGCTGCCCGACCGGGACACCCCGGAGCAGCATTGGGAGCGCAGGGCCATAGCGGCAGCGCTGGAGCGCTTTTTGCGGGGACTGACCCCGGAGGAACGGATACTGTTCCTCCGGCGGTACTGGTATGCCGAGGGGGTGGCGCAGGTGGCCGACGGGCTGGGGTGGAGCGTGAGTAAGACCAAGAGCAGTCTGATGCGCACCCGGAACAGACTGCGGGCGTACCTGGAGAAGGAGGGGTTGAGATGAGTGGGGAAGCGGTCCTGGAGGCGCTCGGCTTTCTGGAGCCGGACCTGGTGGAGGAGGCCGACCGGGGTCTGACCCGGTCCCGGCGCTCCAAGCTCCTGCCGCTGGCAGCGGTCCTGGCGGCGGCCGCGCTGCTGATGGGGGCCGCCGGGGCGCTGATCCGTTTCCGCCTGCTGACCGGGGCGGGCGCGGTGCAGGAGGAGAACCGGTTCTCCGTGGACTTTAGCGGCAGCCAGCCCCCCGTCCGGCTGGAAAACGGGCGGCTGATCTTCACCGGGGACGGCCAGCACGTCGACATCACCGACCGGGTGGACCGGCAGACCCCCTACGTGTATGAGACGGTCAACGCCGGGCGCGTGCCCACCTATCTCATCGTGGGGGGGACGCCGGACCGGCTGGGCTACGCGGAGGTCTGGGTGAACCGGGGCGTTGCGGGGGTGGCCCTGCGGGAGGGGGACAGCTCCGTCGTGATGGAGCTGACGGCGGAGGACTTCTCCCTGGGTTGGCGCAGCGCGGGCCAGGGGTGCCCCTGGTTCCTGGCCGCCATGGAGCGGCCAAATGATCTGGCGGCAGAGCTACTGGAGGAAATGCGCCATGACCGGGAGGCCGCCATGGAGCGGCGGGAGCCGGAGATCGAGGCCCGCCTGGCCGGCGGGTGACGGGGGGGCGGTTGGGTGCTGCGCCCCTGAGAGAAAGGGAAGGCCCTCCACCCCATTCGGGGCGGGGGGTCTTCCATCATCTCCCTCTCACTGGATGTATTCGCCGCAGTCGTAATGGTTGTACTGCTTTTTCAGGTGGATCACGATGGAGCCGTCGGGCTGCTCCGCCTCGCCCAGGATTTGGTAACGGGTGCGGTGCCGTTCCAGCTGCTTCTTATAGTGGGCCACCTCATCCCGTACCGCGCTGACCGCCAAGGTGTGGTCCAGATCCTCCTTCAGTTGAAAATGGACCGTCTGCAGCAGGCACGCCGCCTTGATACGCTTCATGACACTTCCTCCTTCTGACTGGTATGGCTAGTTTGGACTGTTTGCAGCCTCGTTTTGATGTAGGTCCCCACGTCCTGTGGGGGAATATTCAGGGCAAAGGAGAACTCCTGTTCCACCATGGCCTTGGCACGCTTCAAAACATACTCGTCGCTGGAGGACAGGCCCTTTCCATCCTCCTGGGCCCGCAGAGTCAGGCAGTTGACGAGCAGGAGCAGTTCTCTCTCGTCCCGCCGGGCCAGGATGTCCTGGAAGCGGGCTGCTCGCTGCTTGCGGTCGCCGGGCCAGGGGAGAGCTCTGCCCCCCGTCTCATCGATGATTCGATCGATCTCCTGCGGAGATGGGATAGGGCGCATGCGGCGCAGCAGCTGGGCGCTGTCAGTGGGCACGAAGATGTTCATGCCCGCCTGGTAGATGGGGTGTAGGATGTAGTAGCGGCATCCCTCCCTCCGTCTGCCAAACTTCAAAAGCTGGATATCCTCAATCTTGCAGATTCCCTGGGTCGTGTAGTTGACGTAGTCGTTTTTGTGAAACATGCCCGCCCTCTATTCCTCAAAGATACGGCACTTTTTTGAACTGATTTCCTTCTTTTTAGAATTATAGCAGAGTTGAGGACAATTTTTCAAAAGCGGTTTTGTACAAAAAGGGACGTGCGAACTTTTGTGCAAAATGGCCGGGGCGGGGTCAGGTTTCGGCCCGAGGGCCGTCTGGGGGTTCCACCCCCAGACCCCCGGGACGCTCCGCTGGGGTGACTT
>CAJLWS010000205.1 GCA_905210385.1 uncultured Eubacteriales bacterium
GGCCACGGAGCCGATGACCTCGCCGGTGGACTCGTACTCGTTGGTGTAGACACACTCGTCCTCCACGCCCACGATCTCCTCGAAGGCGCCGCGGGTGCCGGAGGCGGCATCACGGCCGATAACGGCGATGGGGGCGTCGGCGCCGCCCAGCTCGGACCAGTTGGTGATCTCGCCGGTGTAGATCTGGGCAATCTGCTCGATGGTCAGGTCGGTGACGGTGTTCTCGGGGTGGACCACGATGGCCACGCCGTCCAGGGCCACGATGTTCTCCACGGCGCCCTCAGCCTTCTCCTCGTCGGTCAGAGCGCGGGAGGACAGGCCGATGTCCACGGTGCCGGCCAGCACGTTGGTGATGCCGGAGCCGGATCCGGTGCCGGAGTAGTTCACGGTCACGTCGGGCTGGATGGTACCAAAGGACTCGATGAAAGCGGCCATCACGTCGTTCATGGAGGTGGAGCCGTCGGTGTTCACGGTGCCGGACAGCTCAGCAGCAGGGGTCTCGGTGTTCTCAGCGGTCTCGCTGGTGGCGGGCTCGCCGGAAGCGGGGGCCTGGCTCTCGTTGTCTGCGCTGTTGCTGCAGGCGGCCATGGAAGCCACCATGGCCAGAGCCATCATCAGAGCGATGATCTTCTTCATTTTTAAGTTCTCTCCATTTCCTTGTCGTTTGATTTTGATGGAAATATGTATCCTTATCCTCCTCGCCGGAGGACAGTTTGAGTGTACAAAAGAAATGTAAAGTATGCGCTCAGAACTTTGTAAAGTATTTGTAAAGTCCCCATCCCCCATCAGAATGTCTCCCAAATGTACAAATCAACCCGGTATTTTTAACATTTTCCCGTCCTTTTCACGTGAATGTGCTGCTTGGTCTTTGGACAAATTGAACGGGCGCTCCGTTCCGTCGTCATGCGAAAGCAGCATACTTTACAAAAGGATTCTCGGACTTTACATTTCTATTTTTTTCTCTCAGGGCCGCATTTTATCAGGATTATCCCGCAATTTTTCGCCTTCCTGAAATTCCCAAGGCAGTTCCTGTTGCCCTGGCAAATGATGTGTGATAGAATAAGCTGGTTAAAGGAGGGGACGGCCATGCGCCATCTGATTGATTTCGGGGACCTGGACCGCCAGGAGTGGGACGAGTTGTACACACGGGCAGACCAGATCATCAGCCGTCCGGAGGACTATCTGGATGCCTGTCACGGAAAGGTCTCCTGCAACCTATTTTACGAGCCCTCCACCCGCACCAACTTCTCCTTCCAGACCGCCATGCTCCGGCTGGGCGGCTCCGTGTTCGGCTTTGCCGATCCCAAATCCTCCTCGGTGTCAAAGGGGGAGACTTTAAAGGATACCATTAAAATGGTGTCCGGCTATGCCGACGTCGTCGTCATGCGTACCCCCTGGGAGGGGGCGGCCAAGGCGGCCTCCCTCTATTCCGACGTGCCGGTGATCAACGCTGGGGACGGCGGACACATGCACCCCACCCAGACCATCACCGACCTGACCACCATTACCCGGTTGCGGGGCGGTGTGGATGGACTGTCCATCGGTCTATGCGGCGATCTGAAGAACGGCCGTACCGTCCACTCGCTCATCAAGGCGCTGGCAAAATTTAACGATATCCGCTTTTTTCTCATCGCTCCCCGGGCCCTGGCCATCCCGGAATACTTGCGCCAGTTTATGCGGGAGCACAGCATGCCCTATGTGGAGGTCACCGGACTGGAGCCCGTCATTCCCCAGCTGGACGTGCTTTATATGACCCGCATCCAGCGGGAGCGCTTCACCGACCCCCAGGAGTACGAGCGCAACCGCGGCATCTACGTTCTCACCCGGGCCAAGCTGAATCGGGCCAGGGAGAACCTGCTGGTGATGCACCCGCTGCCCCGGGTGGATGAGATCAGTGTAGATGTGGACGACGATCCCCGTGCAGTTTATTTTCAACAAGCCCGGTTTGGCATGTTCGCCCGGATGGCTCTGCTGGCCGACCTGGCCAACCAGCCCCGGCTGGACCCGGGCGCGGTGGAGATCGGACACGGTCCCATCTGCCATAATCCCAACTGCATCACCCAGACAGAGCATTATCTGCCCCCTCTGGTGAAGCGCAGCGGCGGGATCGACTGCTGCGCCTTTTGCGACGCGCCCTTGTAACTTCTTGCTTTCAGAGATCTCGGGGATTTCCCCGGGAAAAGGGATTGACAACACTATAGGTTTATGCTATCATACTAGGGCTGACATTTGCGGAGTCACCCTTTGATGCGGGTGTAGTTCAATGGTAGAATCCCAGCCTTCCAAGCTGGTCGCGTGGGTTCGATTCCCATCACCCGCTCCATACGCGCCTGTAGCTCAGGTGGATAGAGCAACTGCCTTCTAAGCAGTGGGTCAGGGGTTCGAGTCCCTTCAGGCGTGCCAATTCTCGCCGCCTGTTTTGGGAATATCCAGTTCCCTTGATTTCCGCTCAGACAGCACAACAGGCAAATACGGTGGGTATAGCTCAGCTGGCAGAGCACCGGATTGTGGTTCCGGGTGTCGTGGGTTCGAGCCCCATTACCCACCCCATACCGTGGCTGAGGGCCGGAGCGTCCGCTCCGGCCCTTCCCACTCGTTCTATTGGGGTGTAGCCAAGTGGTAAGGCACGGGACTTTGACTCCCGCATTCGTTGGTTCGAGTCCAACCATCCCAGCCAGTAAAGAAGCGCGCGGATAGGCGCATAGGGGAGATAAGACGGAAGCGGATGGACAGAGCCCAGGGACGGCCCGCAGCCGGGCCGGGTCTGTCCGGAGTCGGACGGCTTATCGACCTGGCCATGCGCCCGATCCGAGCGTGACAAATAAGATGCACCGAAGCGCGCGGATAGACGCATGGTATTTTGCCTCCCTTCCTGGCTCACCTGATATATGAATTTGACTCGTTAGCTCAGTTGGTAGAGCAACGCCCTTTTAAGGCGAAGGTCCGGGGTTCGAGCCCCCGACGGGTCACCACGTCGTCGCGGACTGCATATCGTTCGCGACGACTTTTTTACAAACGTCATCTCTCACTCATTCCGTCGCGCCTCCTCTCCAAACCGAACCCGCTACGCTGGGCTTCGGTTTGGTTTTGGCTTCAAACCTGAAGCTGCGGCATCTATCATGTTGGGATGTTCCAAGTCGTGTTAATAAAAAAGATGCGCAGCAAAAACAGACTCACCCCGCACCGCTTGGTGCAGGGTGAGTTCTCTTTTTAGGCTCTAACGGCCAGGGTGGCGAAGCCAACCTGCTGTATTGTTAAGCGGGGCAAAGCGCCCGTGCCTTGCAGGTAAAGCAAAACACTCACGCCCCCAGCTTCGGGTTTTGCAGTATAAAAGCTGCGCGTGGGCAAGTGGGATTACTCCGCATTGCTCTCCACCAATACTTTGACATTAAGGTCAAAAGGGGGTGTGACACAATACTTCAGGTTTGATATAATGTA
>CAJLWS010000206.1 GCA_905210385.1 uncultured Eubacteriales bacterium
GGCAGGCCCTGGCCGGCGCGGTGGGCGTCCCGGGGCTGGAGGCATGCCTGCTGGGCATCCAGCGGGACTTTCCCCAGGAGGAGTACTCCCTCACCGCCCTGAGCGGCAAGTTCGCCAGCTTCCGCAAGGAGGGGATGGACCGGGGGGAGGCCTTGGGCGCCCTGGTGAAGGCGGCGGTGGAGCTGACCACCCAGCAGGCCCCCAAGTGGGAGTACATCGCCGCCCGGCTGCTGAACTTCCGCTTCCAGCTGGAGCTGGGGGAGGAGCTGGCCCGGCGGGGCATCCACAGCTTCTATGACAAGCTGCGCTACCTCACCGACGAGGGGCTGTACGGCCCCTACATCCTGGAGCGCTACTCCCGCCAGGAGCTGGAGCAGGCGGAGAGCTTCCTCCAGCCGGAGCGGGACAAGCTGTTCACCTACGCCGGGCTGGACCTGCTGCTCAAGCGGTACGTCATCCGCACCCACCAGCGGGTGCCCCTGGAGACCCCCCAGGAGCTGTACCTGGGCATCGCCCTCCACCTGGCCATGGAGGAGAGAGCCGGCCGGATGGGCTGGGTGAAAAAGTTCTACGACATGCTCAGCAAAATGGAGGTGACCATGGCCACCCCCACCCTGTCCAACGCCCGCAAGCCCTACCACCAGCTGTCCAGCTGCTTCATCGACACCGTGCCCGACAGTCTGGAGGGTATCTACCGCTCCATCGACAACTTCTCCCAGGTGAGCAAGTTCGGCGGCGGCATGGGCCTCTACTTCGGCAAGGTGCGGGCCACCGGCAGCAGCATCCGGGGCTTTGAGGGGGCGGCCGGCGGCGTCATCCGCTGGATCAAGCTGGTCAACGACACCGCCGTGGCGGTGGACCAGCTGGGCATGCGCCAGGGGGCGGCGGCAGTCTACCTGGACGCCTGGCACAAGGACCTGCCGGAGTTTCTCCAGCTGCGCACCAACAACGGGGACGACCGGATGAAGGCCCACGACATCTTCCCCGCCGTGTGCTACCCCGACCTGTTCTGGCGGCTGGCCCAGGACGACCTGAACCACCCCTGGCACCTGCTGTGCCCCCACGAGGTGCTCACCGTCAAGGGCTACGCCTTAGAGGACTACTACGGGGAGGAGTGGGAGCGGCGCTACCTGGAGTGCGTGAACGACCCCCGCATCTCCAAGCGCACCGTCACCGTCAAGGAGATCGTCCGCCTGGTGCTCAAGTCCGCCGTGGAGACGGGCACCCCCTTCACCTTCAACCGGGACGCGGTCAACCGGGCCAACCCCAACGGCCACAAGGGGATCATCTACTGCTCCAACCTGTGCACCGAGATCGCCCAGAACATGTCCCCCATCCAGAGCGTGTCCACCGAGATCCAGACCCGGGACGGGGACACGGTGGTGGTCACCACCACCCGGCCCGGCGACCTGGTGGTGTGCAACCTGGCCTCCCTGGTGCTGGGCAACATCCCCGTGGAGGACGACGCCTACCTCCACGACCTGGTGGCCACCGTGGTGCGGGCGCTGGACAACGTCATCGACCTGAACTTCTACCCCCTGCCCTACGCCAGGATCACCAACCGCCGCTACCGCAGCATCGGCCTGGGGGTGAGCGGCTACCACCACATGCTGGCCAAGCGGGGCATCCAGTGGGAGAGCGAGGCCCACCTGGCCTTCGCCGATCAAGTATTTGAGCGAATCAACCACGCCGCCATCGCCGCCTCCACCGCCCTAGCCGCCGAGAAGGGCAGCTACGAGTTCTTCCCCGGCAGCGACTGGCAGACGGGGGCCTACTTCACCAAGCGGGGGTACGACTCCCCGGAGTGGCGGGAGCTGGCCGAAACCGTGGCCCGGCGGGGGATGCGCAACGCCTACCTGCTGGCCGTGGCCCCCACCTCCAGCACCAGCATCCTGGCGGGCACCACCGCTGGGCTGGACCCGGTGATGAACCGCTTCTTCCTGGAGGAGAAGAAGGGCAGCATGCTCCCCCGGGTGGCCCCGGAGCTGTCCCCCGCCACCTACTGGTACTACAAGAACGCCCACCTCATTGACCAGAGCTGGAGCGTGCGGGCCTGCGGGGCGCGCCAGCGCCACGTGGACCAGGCCCAGAGCATGAACCTGTACATCACCAACGACTTCACCATGCGCCAGGTGCTGGAGCTGTACCTGCTGGCCTGGCGCAGCGGAGTGAAGACCATCTACTACGTGCGCTCCAAGTCCTTAGAGGTGGAGGAGTGCGAGAGCTGCGCCTCCTGAGCGCGGGAAAGGAGAGAAAACCCCATGGCAGAGCTGAAGAAGAAACCCCTGTTCAACCCCACCGGCGACACCGAGGTACGCCTGCGCCGGATGATCGGGGGGAACACCACCAACCTGAACGACTTCAACAACCTGCGCTACCCCTGGGTGAGCGACTGGTACCGCCAGGCCATGAACAACTTCTGGATCCCGGAGGAGATCAACCTGGCCCAGGACGTGAAGGACTACCCCAACCTGTCCGTCCCCGAGCGCACCGCCTACGACAAGATCCTCAGCTTCCTGGTCTTTCTGGACTCCATCCAGACGGCCAACCTGCCCGCCATCGGCGAGTACGTCACCGCCAACGAGGTCAACCTGTGCCTGTCCATCCAGACCTTCCAGGAGTGCGTCCACAGCCAGAGCTACAGCTATATGCTGGACACCATCTGCTCCCCCACCCAGCGGGACGACATCCTCTACCAGTGGAAGACGGACGAGCACCTGCTGCGCCGCAACACCTTCATCGGGGACCTGTACAACGAGTTCCAGCAAAACAAGGACGCCTTCACCCTGCTCAAGGTGATGATGGCCAACTACATCCTGGAGGGGATCTACTTCTACTCCGGCTTCATGTTCTTCTACAACCTGGCCCGCATGGGCAAGATGCCCGGCTCCGCCCAGGAGATCCGGTACATCAACCGGGACGAGAACACCCACCTGTGGCTCTTCCGCAACATCATCCACGAGCTGCAGCAGGAGAACCCCGAGCTGTTCACCCCGGACAACGTCCAGGTCCTCAAGGAGATGCTGGAGGAGGGGGTGCGCCAGGAGATCGCCTGGGGCCACTACGTCATCGGTGACGACATCCCCGGCCTCACCCGGGACATGGTCACCAGCTACATCAAGTACCTGGGCAACCTGCGCTGGTCCGGCCTGGGCTACGGCACCCTGTTCGAGGGGTATGACAGCGAGCCGGAGGATATGGCCTGGGTCAGCCAGTACTCCAACGCCAACCTGGTGAAGACCGACTTCTTCGAGGCCAAGAGCACCGCCTACGCCAAGAGCACCGCCCTGGTGGACGATCTATAAATTCATTTGAAAAAGCGGGGCTTTTTCAAATGAGATTTGCGGCCCGCTGCAGCGCACTCCCCGCAAAGGGCGCGGCTCGCACGTTTGCGGGCCGAGCAGTGTTTTCGTCCAGGTACACGCCCCGGCCGA
>CAJLWS010000207.1 GCA_905210385.1 uncultured Eubacteriales bacterium
GGGGACTGGTTCGGCCGGGACCTCCCCCGGGCCCACGCCATCCGGAACCGGTTCGGCGCCCTGATGTGCGACATGGAGGCGGGGGCCGCCGCCCAGGTGTGCCTGCGCAATCATGTGCCCTTCCACTGTGTGAAGGTGGTGTCCGACCACCTGGACAACCCGGCCCAGTACCAGCAGTACCAGGCCAATCTGCCCGGCGCCGTGGCCCGGCTGAGCCGCGCGCTGGAGCTTCTTCTGGAGGTTTGAACCATGGAACCCATCGCCAGTTTTCAGGTGGATCACCGCACCCTGAACCCCGGGCTGTACCTGTCCCGGCGGGACGGCAGCGTCATCACCTTTGACCTGCGCTTCAAAAAGCCCAACACCGGGGATCTGCTCACCAACGCCCAGCTGCACTCGGTGGAGCACATCATCGCCACCCTGTTGCGCAACAGCCCCCAGAAGGATGCAGTGGTCTACTTCGGTCCCATGGGTTGCCAGACCGGGTTCTATTTTCTGTTTGACAGCGACATATTGCCTCTGTCGGAGGCGATTCAGCTTTTGAAAGACGTGTTTTCCGCTGGTGCGGCCTGGCAGATCGAGATGCCCGGCAAGAGCGCAGCCGAGTGCGGAAACTACCGCAATCTCAGCGTAGAGCTGGCCAGGGAGCAGTGCGGTTCCTATGCCAAACTCATCCGGGACTGGAGCACTGATCAGCTGTCCTATTGAGCGCTCCTCTCCCTAAGGCGCGGACAATAGGCGGCCTTGCGACATTTGAGCCTTGCAAAAAACATCTGACATAGTTTGCGGCGCACCGTAATACGATGCGCCGCAAACTGTTTTTCACCTTTTCGACCGTGTTCCTGAATGCCTCTCCCATCAATCAGCCTATTGGAAAAGATCGTCTCTTCTCCACCGGAACCCTCATCCCGCCTTTTTGCTCCGCTCCAGGGAGATTCGATCCGCGATCATGGCGATAAACTCGCTGTTGGTGGGCTTGCCCTTGGCGTTGGAGACGGTGTACCCAAAATACTTCTGCAAGGTCTCCAGGTCGCCCCGGTCCCAGGCCACCTCAATGGCGTGGCGGATGGCCCGCTCCACCCGGCTGGCAGTGGTGCCGTATTTCTTGGCCACTGCCGGGTACAATACTTTTGTCACTGCGTTGATCACGTCCATATCCGCTACTGCCAGGCCGATAGCTTCCCGGAGATACTGGTAGCCCTTGATGTGGGCGGGCACGCCAATGTCGTGGATGATAGCAGTCACCCGGCGCTCCAACTCCCGCCCGTCACCGCCGTCCTCATCCTCATCTGTAGCAGCCTGGCCCTGGGCCAGCTGGCGCACTCGCTCTAACACGGCCGACAATCGGCAGGGCTTGAGCATGCAGTAATCGCCCCCTCGGGCCGCCACCTCTTCCGCCAGGGATGGAGTAGCAAAGGCAGAGAGCACCAGCACTCGTGGCCGCACCTCCCCCAAATGTTCCAAAACTTCCAGTCCATCCATGCCCGTAAGCAAAAGATCCATCACCATCACATCCGGCTTGGCCTGCTCCACCAGGTGTAACAGCTCCCCGCCATCCCCCGTCTGACCCACTAGGGCCACACCGCCTTCCTCATCCACCATATCCCGGAACATCCGGCGAAACTCCTCGGAGGCGTCTGCCAGCACAATCTTGATTTGTTCGTCCATTGCCATAACCCTTTCCGTCCTCGTTCTGATTTCCAGTTTTTAACTGTACTTCTAAAATACCACAAGATGTTCCACCTGACAAGATCATTTTACCAATTTCTAGTAATTATTTTTTCGACATCCCTGTCGGAAAAGGGCTGGCAATGGATCATCATGCCGCTTATAATTCCCCGCACTCCTGAAGCATCCGGCCGGCGTAGATGCCGTAGCCGCTGGTTGGATCGTCTACCATCACGTGGGTCACGGCGCCCACTAACTTGCCGTTCTGGAGAATAGGACTGCCGCTCATTCCCTGAACGATGCCACCGGTGGCGTCCAGCAGCCGCTGGTCGGTCACTCGGATTAGAAAGTCCCGGCAGTCACTCTCGCTCTCTGGATAGACTCTGACGATCTGGATGGTGTATTCCTCTACACAATCGCCAGAGATATTGCTTAGAATGGTTGCCTTTCCTGCTTTTACCTCATTGCGGGGCGCTACCTCTACCTCCTGCCCGGTCCAGCCGGTCTCCCCGGAAAGGGTTCCAAACACGCCGTTGTCCGTGTTTATCGCCAGAGCTCCCAGGGTGACAGAGGTATCAAAGACCCCCTTGAGCTGTCCTGGCGTCCCGGCCTTGCCCGGCTCCACACCACTGACGCTGGCCGGCAGGATGGATCCACTCTCCAGGGGCATGAGCAGGGCGGTATCCACATCGCTGATCCCGTGGCCCAGGGCGCCGAAGGCCCCGGTCTCCGGGCAGTAGAAGGTCACCGTGCCGATGCCCGCCATGGAGTCCCGGATCCAGGCCCCCAGCTTGTAGAACCCATCGGAGGTGCACAGCGCCGCCTGGGCCGTGAGCTGCACCTGTTTGTCATCCCGAATGGCTCGGATGGACATGGACTGCCCCTCCAGCTCCTGAAGCAGGGCGGATACCTCCTCAATGGTATCCACCTCGGTGGAGTTGATATGGGTGATGACATCCCCCTCCTTCAGCCCGCACTCCTTGGCCGGATTGACCATACCCACCTGGGTGTCGATCTCCGAGGTGCCCACCACCACAACGCCATCGGAGAAGAGCTTGATACCCACGGCACGGCCCACCGGCACCACCGTGAGCGCGTCCGCCCGGGCGGTCAGCGGCCATAGCAACATCAGTCCCAGCAGCGCCCAGAGCGCCACCCGAAGCAGAGCCGAAGCCGTCCCGGGTCTTGTCTCCTCGTTCAATCATAATCACCGCCTTTCCCAAACCTCGCGGGACGAAGCCCCGCACGGTTAATATGGCAAAAAAGCGCCCGATTCACCGTGGGAAAGTCAGGGGTGGATGGCAAGGGGAGATTTCCAGGCCGCTCCGTGTGGGCTAATCCAAATTTTATACTGAGAATTCACTCCTTTTTTCCCGTTTTTTCTTTTTTATTCCTTGCACCTCCCTAGCATAGCTTGCCCCAACCCGCGCATAAACTTGATACAGGGAAAAGATACTACATATCTGCTAGTCTGCCCTCCCGGAGGTGTATTCTTGAAACGTTCTTCATGGAAATTGTTGCTCGCATTTTTTGCCGCCCTAGCCTTAGGGATACTGCTCCATTTTCTATACCAGTGGTTCCCCAACCCCCTCACCGCCCTGGTCTCCCCGGTGCGGGAGAGCCTGTGGGAGCATTTGAAGCTCCTGTTCTACCCCCTGCTGGCCGCCGCCCTGCTCCTCACCCGGGACGCCCCCGCCCTCCGGGCGGCCCGGCTGCTGGCCCTGCTGACCGCGTGCGCCCTGATGCTGGGGGCGGGCTGGGCGTA
>CAJLWS010000208.1 GCA_905210385.1 uncultured Eubacteriales bacterium
GTCCCCATTGCGGAGCTGCCCGGCCAGAAACTCTTTACTTGTCCAGCAGGCACGCCACGCCGGGCAGTTCCTTTCCTTCCAGGAACTCGAGACTGGCGCCGCCGCCGGTGGAGATGTGGGTCATCTTGTCGGCATAGCCCAACTGGGCCACCGCGGCCGCGCTGTCGCCGCCGCCCACAATGGTGATCGCGTTGGTATCAGCCAGAGCCTTGGCCAGGGCGCGGGTGCCCTCGGCAAAGGCAGGGAACTCAAACACGCCCATGGGGCCGTTCCAGATCACGGTGCCCGCATCCTTCACCGCATCGGCAAACAGCTCAATGGTCTTGGGGCCGATGTCCATGCCCATGCGGTCATCGGGGATCTTCATGGTGTCCACCAGCTCGGGCTTGGCGTCGGCGGAGAACTCGGCAGCGCACAAAGTGTCCACCGGCAGCAGGAACTTCACACCCTTGGACTTGGCCTTGTCCATCATCTCCTTGCAGTAATCCAGGCGGTCCTCCTCCAGCAGAGAGGTACCCACGCTGCCGCCCATCGCCTTGATAAAGGTATAGGCCATACCGCCGCCGATGATGATGGTGTCGGCGATGTCCAGCAGGTTGTTGATGACGCCGATCTTGGAGGATACCTTGGCACCACCCAGGATGGCCACTAGGGGCCGCTTGGGATTGGCCAGGGCACCGCCCATGACCTCCAGCTCCTTCTGGATCAGGAAGCCGGACACGGCGGGCAGGTAGGCGGCCACACCGGCGGTGGAGGCGTGAGCCCGGTGGACGGTGCCGAAGGCGTCGGACACGTACACATCGGCCAGGGAGGCCAGGGCCTTGGCAAACTCGGGGTCGTTCTTCTCCTCCCCCTTGTCAAAGCGGAGATTCTCCAGCAGCATGATCTGGCCGGGCTGAAGGGCAGCGGCCTTGGCCTTGGCATCCTCACCGATGATGTCCTTGGCGAAGATGACCTCCTGGCCCAGCAGCTCGCTCAGCCGCTTGGCCACAGGAGCCAGCGTAAGGGACTCCTTCCACTCCCCCTTGGGCTTGCCCAGATGGGAGCAGGCGATGACGGCGGCCCCCTGCTCCAGCAGGTATTTCAGGGTTGGCAGGGCGGCCACGATGCGCTTATCGTCGGTGATGGCTCCGGTGGCCTTGTCCTGGGGAACGTTGAAGTCGCAGCGGCACAGCACCTTCTTCCCCTTCACATCGATGTCGCGCACGGTCTTCTTGTTGTAGTTCATGGCACAGTTCTCCTTTCAGAAAGTCATAAGGAAAGAAACGGGGGCACGCGCCCCCATGGGACACAGAGCTATGGGCCAAATCCAGCCATTTCCCCTTCCCCACTCAAGCCGGGGAATCCCTGCTGTTTCAGCGCCTCATAGGCAAGGACGGCCACAGAGTTAGCCAAGTTCAGGCTGCGGGCGCCAGGCCGCATGGGGATGCGCAGACACCTGTCATGGTACCGTTCCCGGAACGCCTGCGGCAAGCCGGCGGTCTCCTTGCCGAAAAACAGCCAGCACCCGTCTTGAAACCGGGCCTGGGTATAGTCCCGGGGCGCCTTGGTCGTCGCCAGCCACAGATCAGGGTCAGGGTTTTGGCGAAACAGCTCTTCCAGACTGGGATAGACCCGCAGGTCTACCATAGGCCAGTAATCCAGTCCGGCCCGTTTCACCGCCTTATCGCTGATATCAAATCCAAGAGGCTCCACCAGGTGCAAGCGGCTTCGGGTTGCGGCACATGTACGGGCAATATTGCCGCAATTCTGCGGAATTTCAGGCTCTACCAACACAATATTGACCATAATTGCCCCCCTTAACCATGGACATTATATGCGTTCCCAAATCAAAATACAAGAGCAAATCCGGTATAAGTGTGAAAATTTTAACTTTTCTCGCTTTTTATCCAAAATATCCGCTGTTTTCGGGGATTTTGACCAAAATGGCGTGAAAGCAGTTGCCAACCACAACAGTCCGGTGATACAATGAATCAGTCTAAATATTGGCAGCGTCCCGTTGCAGAAAAAGGAGCTGATTTTGTGGATACTATGATCATCGGCAGCGCCGGCGGTACCGGCTCCGGCAAGACCACCCTCACCCGCAAGCTCCAGGAAACCTTTGGCCCGGATGTATCCGTCGTCTACCACGATAACTACTATAAGCGCCACGACGGCATGACCTATGAGGAGCGGGCATCGCTGAACTACGACCACCCCGACGCCTTTGACACCCCCCTGATGGTGGAGCACCTCAGGCAGCTGCTGGCCGGCCGGAGCGTCCAGTGTCCCGTCTACGACTACACCGTCCACAACCGCTCTGACCAGACCATTGAGATTCACCCCACCAAGGTTATAATCGTGGAGGGCATTCTGATCTTTGAAAACAAGGCTCTTCGGGATCTGATGGATATCCGCATTTTTGTAGATACCGACGCCGACGTGCGCATCCTGCGCCGCATTCTTCGGGACGTGAAGGAGCGGGGCCGCTCGCTGGATTCCGTCATCAGCCAGTATCTGACCACCGTCAAGCCCATGCATGAACAGTTTGTCCAGCCCAGCCGCCAGTATGCCGATATCGTGGTGCTGGAGGGCGGTCACAACCTGGTGGCCCTGGACATGATCATTCATCACATACGCGGCCACATATCCGGGAACTGATCCCCGGCCTCCTGATGCCGCCCTTTTCCCGAAGCTCTCACCGTGAGTCAAAATTTTTCAGCTCTCTTGGGAACCTTTTTGAATCGTCTGCGTCAAATGGTACAGCGCGGGCCTCCCGCAGCTAAAACCTTCAAAACCAAAAAGGAGTATGAAACCAATGCTGAAAAAGATGACTTCTCTTGTACTGGCCGGTGTGATGGCCCTGTCCCTCGTCGCCTGCGGCAGCCAGGACGGCGGCGCCTCCACCGAGCCTACCCCCGCTCCCCTGAGCATTGACCTGACCGAGTTCTACAACGAGATGTTCAGCACCATTTTCACCGACCCCAACAACTCCCCCTCTATGGCAGCCCTGGAGGGCGACATGCTGGAGCAGGCCTACCCCGGCCTGAGCGAGGTGGAGACCACCCAGTGCCTGGTGTACGCCCCCATGATCACCGCTGTGGCCTATGAGGTCGCCTTGGTGGAGGTGGCCAACGCCGACGATGTGGCCACCGTCCAGGAGATCTTCCAGACCCGCATCGACACTCAGATCGAGAGCGGCGCCTTCTACCCCGCCACCGTGGAGGCCTGGCAGAACAGCTCTGAGATCGTGGTCCGGGACAACTACGTAGCCCTGTTCGTGGGCGCGGAGAAGGATCAGATGGTGGAACTGTTCAACGCCGCCGGCGCTTCTGACACCGCCGCGGAGTAACAGCTGACAACAGAGGGGGGGCGCGCGGCGCCCCCCTCCTGAAAAGGAGGCGACTGTGTGTCATGAAACAATTCTTTTCTTCCATCATGGG
>CAJLWS010000209.1 GCA_905210385.1 uncultured Eubacteriales bacterium
GGGTACTGCCGCTGCCCGGCCTTGCCCAGCAGATAGAGGTAATGGACATACAGGGCCATGAATCCGGTGTACTTGGGATGCCTGCGGTACGGCTGGTACCGCGGCCGGTAGATGATGGCGGGGCGCGTACCTGCGGCAATGGCATCCAGATTCCCTCCAATGGCGGCGCGGATGCCGTCCTCGGTGAACAGAGGATTCTTTCTGCCCGGCACCATGAACCGCTCCTGGCCCCGCAGGCGAAAGCCCAGACGGTTGCCATGGCGTATCTCATACCCCTTGTGCTCCATGAGCAGAAAGAAGTGGCCCAAGTCGTTGGCGTCCTCCATGGCCTCCCGCAGATCCGCATCCAGCATGGAGCGATAGGTGGGCTGGCCCCTGGACTGCCGGAGCCATTCGATGTAGCTGACCGCTTTGGTTGGCTGACCCTCCAAAATCACGGGCAGCCCGTGCTCCCGGCACAGCTGGTCTGAGATGGCCCGCACCTGCTGGTAGTAGGTGCGGGCATTGCTGTGGTATTTCTTCCCGGTCTCGGCGTTCACCGAATTGAAAATCGTGTGGGCGTGGATGTGGTTTTTATCCACATGGACGGCCATCACCGCCTCGTAGCCCGCCAGGTGCTGGGCGGCGAAGGCTTTGGCGATCTTTAGGGCCAGTTCCGGGGTGACTTCCCCGGGCTGGAAGGACTGGATGAGATGGTAGTACTGAACGCCGCCCTCCCTGCCGCAGTCCCGCTTGGTGTCCAGCATCTGCCGGCAGGCATGGCCGGGGTCGCAGTTCTGGTAGGCGGTGAGAATATGATCCTCCGTTTTCTCCCCGTTGAGGATATATCGGATGCCCATATCCAGGCGGCCCTTTCGGGCCAAAATCTTGGTAACGGCCATCTACTTTTTTGCAATCTGGTACATCAGGTCATAGACCCGGTCCAGCAGGTGCAGGCCGTACCTGGCGTCCTTCGCCGTGGCGATCCCGGCGTTGATGCTCCGGGCGATTTGGTTGATGTTGTTGCCGATGTGATGAATCTCTGTGCGCAGAGCGCGAATTTCCTGGACCGGGCGGGCCTTCACCGGCCTGCCTTCTATAAGCCGTGCCAGGAAGGCCCGCTTCGTCAGGCCGCATTCTTCCGCCTGACGGCAGAGCAGCTGGTATTGTTCCGCAGTCAATTCGATGTGCAGATGGTGCTTGTTCTTTTGCTCAGGTATCATATCACCCCTCCCAGGCACAGAATAAGGCCGCAGCGGCCTCCCTTGTCTATCGGTTTTTTGATTGTCAGCGGCTTACGATCCCCGCTCTGGTGGGGAATTGAGGATCTGCCTTTGTCAGGGCCAGCAGGCGGCAGGCCGCCCCCTCGGGGTGATTTCGCCCGGCCTCCCACGCCTCCACTGTTTTCACACTTACGCCCATATACGCCGCAAAGACCTTTTGCGTCAGGCCCGTGCTCTGCCGGATCGTCTTGATCTCCTCCGGCTCATAGTGGGCCACCGGCTGTACAGTCAGCTTTGTCGTCCTGGCTTCCAGCGTTCCCTGCTCATAGGCGATGGCCTCTTCCAGTCCGGTTTTGATCTTGTCAAATACGCTCATAACCGACCCCTCCTACCGTTCCAATTCCTGTTCCAGGCGCTCTACCAGCTTTTTCAACTCGTTACGCTCCGTTTTTGATAGATTATCCTTTTCGCTCTTCGGATATGCCGTCAGCAAATACAGTTTTTCCCAGACCGCAAAGTCCACGTAAATCACCCGGACACTGCCGCTTTTTCCTCGGTTCTCAAAGGCGAACCGCATTTTCCGAACACCGCCGGTACCCTGCATCACCACCCCCACATGGGGGTTGGCCAGCAGTTCTTCCTGAAGCCTTCGCAGGTCCGCGTCCGTCAGCCCCAGTGCCTTCCAATCGTTTCGAAAGGACGGCAGCTCCACAAATATCCTCGTCAATCTCCTCACACTCCTGCTATATTATACCCTATTAAATAGGGTGTGTCAACCATGGCCATGATCCCTCCGCCACCTCGACCATTCAAGCTCCCGCCTTCAGCGGCATTGGGGTCAGGGGGATTCCCCCGCAAGTGCGCGGATGTACATTCGCGCTATGCTTGCGACAATAAGAAACGGACCAAGTATGGGGTAGTTTGCGTAAGGTGAAAAGCGCCTTGGGCGTGTTTGCCTTTGGGTGCAAATGACACACACCCTGAAGTCAAAAAGTAAGAGGCGTGGGGGCATATGTTGCACCCACGCCTTGCCTTATTTTTGATCATCCTCCAAGATACCTGTTGGCGCCCCTAACACACTGTTCAGCATATCATCCACTTCGTCATCCTCTGCCACTGTAATGATACCCACATTCGTCGGCAGATAGCTGCACTGTATTTCAAACAAGATCTGGGCAAGTTTTTTCGCAGAGCGTGTATAGTTAAACAACATATCGCTGTCCGCGCCATGGGCGAAGTTACCCCATCCATTTCCAGCCGTCACCAGAAGTCCGCATGCAGCCAAACCGTAGTCTGCCTCATTGCGCAAGGCCACTGGATCGGCAGTAATGTGGTCCTTCAAATAAAGCAGGTCGCTATATAACGTGCGATCCACCAGGATCATGAGCCGCCTGTATTCAGTCAGATCAATAATGCCACGTATCTGTGCCTCCAGCAGCTTCAAAAGGAATGGTATCTTCTCCTTTTCCTCTATCTTCTGGATTACATTTAGGGTAAATGCACCTTCCTGATTGAATTTTTCTCTTCCCAGCTGCGTCAGATACCTTTGCCGTTCCTCCAACGGAATATCTGTCAGGCCCTCGCAGTAGCGGACAAATTTGTTTAAGAACAACTTCGACGGGATACTTGCGATTTTGCGCATCGTCCGTATCACGCCTACTGCATCCGCGACATCACTCCCCAGCTGCTTGATACAATCTGCAATGTCCCGCACAGTATCATTCTCCAAGAATTCACATATCGCATCTGTCGCCCGGCCAAATACGGTCTCCATGACCTGACACAAATCATTTTCATCTATTTCTGGTTCTGGGCGCTGTACGATATCAGACATATCAACACCTCCGGATATCTGTGATATGTCCCTATTATACTTCTATCATCTATTATTTCAAGATATTAGCTCGCCTGGTCAAGTGTAGTTTCGATCCGTTCTTTAGCCAACCGAACATATTCCTCGGACACCTCGATGCCGGTGGCGGTGTAGCCCTCCAGCAGGGCGGCCAGCACGGTGGAACCGCTGCCCGCAAACGGGTCCAGGATGTGGCCTCCCGGCTGGGTGATCTTCACCACCTCCCGCATGAGCTGGAGGGGCTTCTCCGTCAGGTGGATGCGGTTCTGGGGGTTGCCGAACTTGAACACCCCGGGCAGGCAAGGCACCGGGCGGCTGATGGGCATGTCCCCGTTGGACCCCCAC
>CAJLWS010000210.1 GCA_905210385.1 uncultured Eubacteriales bacterium
CGAAGCCGGGGGTGATTCCCAGCCCCTCCTCGGGCTGGCCGAACTTCGCCTTCTCGCTGGCCAGGCGGATGTCACAGGCCATGGACAGCTCGCAGCCGCCGCCCAGGGCAAAGCCGTTCACCGCGGCGATCACCGGCACAGCCAGGTTCTCCAGCCGTAGGAAAATGCCGCCTCCGTGAACGCCGAACTTCTTGCCATCAATGGCGGAGAAGCCCTTCATCTCCCCGATGTCCGCCCCAGCCACAAAGGAACGGCCCGCGCCGGTGAGAATGACCGCCCTCACATCCCCAGACTGCTCCACCTTGGTGATGGCCTCGTCCAGGTCGCACAGCACCTGGCTGTTCAGGGCGTTGAGGGCCTCTGGGCGGTCAATGGTCAGAACGGCCACAGGCCCCTGCTGCTCAAACTTGACAAATGACATGGAAATATCCTCCTTTGCATATTTACTCCTCAGGGTCTTCCGTGCGTTTCCCATAACCAGCCTATCACATTTTCCCCCGGATGAAAAGCCAAACCCGGAAATTTGACCTAAATTTTGTTCCGATCTTTCCAAAATGGAATGTCAGGGGGAAAATCGGCGGTTCATGGCAGAAATTTTTGTTATTTTTTTAACGAATTTATCCCACAAAAAAACCAAGCTCCCTTGGCTAAGTTCAGTATACCGTTCCGGCGTGCAGATTGCAAGGAGAATTGTGTGAAAATTTTCACGGTTTCCCGAAAAAGGTAGGCACTTTTTTTGTGGTTTTTGACGTGGGTTGGTTCAGAGTGAAGAGTGAGGAGATAGGAGTGGAGATAAGGGACCCCCCAGAGCGCTCCGCGCTCTGGGGGGTGAGATTGGGGTTCAGTTGCTCAGATTTGCGGAACAGAGCAGATTGCCTTCTGCGTCATAAGCAGAGACGGAAATCATCCGCGACGATGCCGATGTTACTTCGCCGTTCAGCGTATTGCTTACACCAGTGCTGCTCTCATCTCCGACATAATAATACGAGGTTCCATTCAAAGTGTAAATCACATTTCCCGCCAAATCGCTTCGAGCGGCCCCAGAATTTTCGGTCACCCAATCCTGGTCAACAAATTGCAGATTCTTCAACATTGTAGTATAGCTTTCAGCTTCTGTCGCTGTGATGGTTTCAGATGCGTAGAAGATATTCGTACCATTTACTGCTCCATCTTCCAGCATCGTCGTGTAGATAGCAACGCTGACTACATATGTTGAAACACCTTTAGTCTTAGCCCGAGTAATGTTAAAAGTACCATCCTCATTCTGCACCAAAGCCAGAGTATCATCTTTCGGGCCTTGGGGGAACGTCCCGGTACCGCCAATCGTACCGTTTGTCACGTTGTTTTCATGAGCCCCAGTTGCAACAAACTGGTTTGGCGTGTAATCCATAAACACGGAACGAATCTCACCATTGTTCTCGCAGTTGGCTGCATTGATGGTCACGTGGCCCTGGTTCGCACTGTTATTGCCCAGGAACATGGCTGCTTTTCCGCTGACCAAAGTTCCCTCATTGACACAGTTTGTAAAATTGAGGATGGTATAACGCTCTGTTCCCTCATGTGTCGGATAAGCATATCCAACAAAAACAGCATTATAATTAGAGGAATTTCCAGCCGCAGTCATGGTAACGTCTGCAACACAGTTGGTAAAGTTCAGCGTAACTTCATCCCCTTTACCATCTTCCGTTTTCCCGCTGGGATTAGCGTACATCACAAACATACCAGTATTCCTGCCCTCTGCACCATATGCGGTTATATCATAGCTACCGCTGACAGTGACAGTATCAAATGTGGTATTATTGCTTCCATACAGCACGACAGGCTGGGTCACGGCAAAGTTGACATCATAGATTGTTACATCACTTGTAAGGTACACAAGATAATCCACATCAGAAGTCGATGTAATCGTATACCCATTACCGTCCAATTCACCATAAAGATATGCTAAATTAAAACTGTTTTCTCCGAAAGTCGCTCTACTGCTCGTCCCAGCCATATCAATATTTCGAGTGAGCTCAAAATGATTCTGGCTGTCTTGCAAAGCCCCCGCAGCATACATCTCCTCCGCATTGGAGATCAGATACGGATAGGTCTTCGTGCCATTACCGGCGGTAAAGGCATTGGATCCCACCACAGCGGTGAGGGTCAGATTGGAAGTAACGGTGACCTCACTCAGTTCCACATAACCGGTGCCGTTGTGCCACTTCAGCTGCTGTCCGTCTTCTACTGTTACCTCAGGAGCCAGACCGCTGAGGTCCGTGGTATACTCCACCACAGTGTATTCGGTCGTCTCGTTATCCGTGTTCACAAAGGTCACGGTATAGTAGTTGGGAATGTAGATCGGCGGAGTCACAGGCTGCTCCGGTTGGGTCTCCACGGTGGTGCCGCCGGAGACAGGCTTATCGTTCTCGGTGACGCCGGTGGTGCCCTGGGCCACGGTCAGGTCGGTGCCGTCGGTGTTCACGGTGGTATTATTTCCGGAGACATTGGCGGTCTCCACCGTGCCGCTGCCCGAGATGGTCACGTTTTCCGCCGCGCTGTCCACAGTGGTGACGGCCGAACCCGCGCCTACGGTGAGACCGGCGCCGGCAGCGGTCTCCTCCACGGCTACGCTGGCCGCTTGTGCCTGGCCGGACAGGGACACCTGGGCGCTCTCTCCGGAAACGGTCACCTGGCCGGCCCGAACAGATCCAGTCAGGGTCAGCACGGCCTCCGTCCCGGCCACATCCACTCGTTCCACCACGGCGGAACCGCTTACGGACAGGCTGGCATTCTCCCCAGCCACGGGAGCCTCGGCTACCTGGGAGCCAGTGACGCTGGCACTACCGCCGTACACCACCAGAGTGTCCACATCGCCAGCCACAGAGACGTTGTCCGCCACCACCAGTACCACGCCGGAGGCGTTGCCCACGGTGGTCCCACTGGTGTTGGCATAGTCAGAGATGGTCTTGTCCAGCAGGGACATGACAGAGGCGCGGTTGATGGCCTCCCCAGGAGCCAGCATGCCGCCGCCCACGCCGCTGACAAAACCCCGGTCAGCTAGGGCGTTGATATAGCCCTGGGCCCAGCCGGACACCTCGCCGCTGTCCCCGAATGTGACGTCAGAGCTGCTCTGGGGCCGGATGTTCAGGGCCCGGGCAAACATGACGAACAGCTCCTCCCGCGTCACAGGACTCTGCGGGTCCATGGTGGCGCCCCCGGTGCCGGTCAGGATACCGGCAGCCACGCACTGGGCGATGGCGGTATGGTACCAGCTGCCCTCCGGCACGTCGGTATACCGGCTGATGGCAGCCTGAACCTCCAGGTCCAGCAAGTTGGCGAACACCTGGGCGGCCTGGGCCCGGGTGAGGGTTCCGTTGGGGGCAAACTGGTTATCCCCCACCCCATT
>CAJLWS010000211.1 GCA_905210385.1 uncultured Eubacteriales bacterium
GCCCCCACCACGGCGGCCCCCACCTTCATGGTCTTGTCAAAGGGGGTGCTGTAGAACAGCCGGTCCAGGAAGGAGACCAGGGTGCCGTTGGCCGAGCCATAGTACACCGGGCCGGCCACCACCAGGCCGTCGCAGGCCTCAAACTTGGGGGCCACCTGGTTGACCAGGTCGTCAAAGACGCATTTGCCGTTCTTCATGCAGGAGTAGCAGGAGATACACCCCCGGATGTCCTGATTTCCGACCTGGATGGTCTCCGTCTCGATCCCCTGGGCGGCAAAGATGGGCTCCATCTCCCGCAGGGCAATGGCGGTGTTCCCGTTCCTCCTGGGGCTGCCGTTGATCATGAGTACCTTCATAGCATACCTCTCCTTTGCTGGTTCCGCCGCCCCTCCAGGCGGCCCTTTAGTAGTCAAACACGCACTTGCTGTATGCGTTGAGGATGGTGGTATCCCCGTAGATGGTCCGCTGTGGGATATTCAGGCCGTAGTTCCGGTGGATGTGTCCGTGGACAAAGTACCGGGGCCGGTATTCCTCCAGCAGCCCCACAAAGCACTCAAACCCCCGATGGGAAATGGTGTCAAAGTCATTGATATGCCTGGCCGGGGCGTGGGTGAGCAGGATGTCAAAGCCCCCGGTTTTCCACAGGCGCAGCTTCTGCCGGCGGATCCGCCGCTCCATCTGGGCTTCGGTATACATGTTGCTTCCCTCCCGGTACCGGTGGGAACCCCCCAGGCCCAGAATCCGGATACCCTGATAGTCATACACCCGGTCCTCCACGCAGACGCATCCCTCCGGAGGCCTGCGCTCCAGGGCGTCGTCGTGGTTGCCCCGGACGTACAGCAGGGGACACCGGGCCATGGTCACCAGGAACTCCAGATACTCCCGTTTCAGGTCGCCGCAGGCCAGGATCAGGTCAAACTGCGCCAGCCTGCCCGGCGTATAGAAGTCATAGTACTCCTTGGCCACCACATCGGATACTGCTAAGATCTTAATGGCTACCCCTCGTTTCTTCCGTACCGTTTCGGCGCGCTCACGTGCCGCTTCCTTTGTCCTTGGAGGGGTCCACCCCTACCAGGTCCACGGTGGCCTTCCCCTCGTCGGTCAGCTGCTCATAGCTGGGCAGGGCCCCCACCACGTTCTCCACCAACCAATCCATACTGACGATCTGCTCCGGGGACAGGCTGTTGTTATTCTCCCCGTGGATCGTCCATCCATTCTGGGTGTAGATGGGCACGGTGAACGGCTCGCACACACCGGCGCAGATCCCTTTCCGCAGGAAATCCGCCAGCTTCCTCGTGCTCTCCGGCAGCAGGCCGGAGCAGCGCAGGTCCACCACGCCGGCCGTCATCCCCCAGTAATAGTTCAGGGCCTTGGTGCTCTCCTCATACTCCAGCTTGAAGGTTCCGTTCAGCACCCGCCGGAGGATGGTCTCATAGTAGATTCCCCACTGCCACACCGGCATAGCCAGGTTCAGCGGCCCCTTCTCCGTCATCTGGGCCAGGCCGTAGGAAAACCCGCCCGCGTCCACGCTGATCATATCCTGCAGGGAGATCAGCTGGATGTTCCGGTCGGTCAGCCGCTTTCTGGCCTCCTCCATGCCGGTGACGGAGGACCACTCTAAATAGACCTGCGCCAGGGGGTTGACCATCTTGGCCCCCAGGGCGAAGGCGTTGATGCCGGCGATTTGCCCGTAGATGGGATAGTTGCAGATGTACCCCAGCTGGCCGTCCCGGGCCAGGGCACCAGCGATGGCCCCGATGATGAACTTCACCTCGTACATCCGGGCATAGTAGGTGCGGATGTACCGGTGGGACTTGTTCAGCGAGCAGTTGAGGATGGCGATCTCCGGGTGCTCCACCGCCACCCGCAGGCTGCCGGGGAGCATCCTGGGCGACGTGGTGAAGATCACCTTGTTCCCCTCGTCGATGGCTTGCCCGATCACCTGCTCCAGGTCTCCAGACAGCGCATCGTGGTACGCCTTGGTGACGATCTGCCCCCGGAAGACCTGCTGTACGTGGAGCCGGCCCAGCTCGTGGGCCAGCGTCCACCCTGAGGCCGCCGGGGTCTTGTCGTTGACAAAGGCTACCTTCAGCTCCTTCGGCCCGCCGCTGGGCAGCACCATGGAGAGCAGCCCGGTCTTCTTCTTGTCCTCCGGGGCCAGGTTTAGAGCGATGGGCTGGGCCTCCTGCTGAAGGGTAATCTCCTCCCACACCTTGGCCACCGATCGTTTCATTTCCCCGTCGCTCTTGCCCTGGAGGGCCTGATAGCCGTACACCCGGATGTAGGCCAGCATGGCGTCCCCCACCGTGGTGGTCAGCCGCTTGCCCCCGTTGGCTTCGTAGGCCTGCTGGAACTGGTAGTAGGTGGTGGCGAAGTTCTTCCGCTCGTCCTCCGTCCAGGCCACCTCTGGCGCCTTGCCCATGAGCCGCTGCAGCTCGGCAAAGCCGCCGGGCTTGGTCAGCTCGAAGAAGTTGATCCCGCTGTACCGGCTGAAGTCTATAAACTCATAGTACAGCTCCACATCCTGGTCCCCATTGCGCTCCGGCAGGATCCGGGTCACCTTGGCCGGGATGGACACCGCGTCAAAGTACTTGAGCACGCTGACCCGCTTGTTCCCCTCCGCCACATAGTACCGGTTCATGTACTCGTACAGGGTGACGGGGTCCCGGATCCCCTCTTCCAGGTGGGACTGGCACAGGCGGATCCACTTGCCGGCAAACTCCGAGTTCTCCGGCAGCAGAGGCATGAAGTTCCGGGCAAAGGCCGTGGTACGCATGGCGGTCTTGGTTCCCACAATGAACTGGGCCGGTACCTGAACCAGCCCCAGGTCGGTCCCGCCGGCGGACTTTTCCGCCGGCAAAATATCGTCCAGTACCGGCAGATAGGGATACTGTCCGTAAGTAATGCAGTTGCGCCGCTCCTTGGTGGCAAGCCGCTGGGCGTCCCTGTAGTATTGAGCAGGCACAGCACACCCTCCTTTCCCGTCCTTCTCTGATTTTTCCGAGGCAATGGCAACGGCCGTTTATACTTTCCCTCTCAGGCTGCTGCCCATCAATCCCGTCCGGGCCAAGCCGCCCCACAGGCCCTATTCTTCCATACATTCCATGCACTTGTTTTCCCTGCCGTTCCCATCCTACCACAAAACGGCCGCGGCCTCCATAGGCTTTTTCCCAATCTTTGCGCCCGCTGCGCCATTTCCCGCTCTATCCCATCGCCTTGATCTGCTCTATGTACCCCTTCACCCGCTCCACATCCTCGGGGCAGTCACAGCCCAGGCCGGCGGCCACCTCCGCCAGCGCCCCTTCAAACAGGTCCATGGCCGTGTACAGGGCCCTCCAAGCCGAGTCCAAACTATCCAGC
>CAJLWS010000212.1 GCA_905210385.1 uncultured Eubacteriales bacterium
CCCAAAGAGCGTGTCCAGGGGGCGAACCCCCTGGATACCCCCCACTCAGTTAAAGTGCCGGCACAGCTTTCCGGCGTCCTGGACAGGACGGTGCGGTAATTCCTTCGGCGGCCTATGGCCTTGTGCCGGCCTGCTTTCGGTAGTCTCCAGCATCCAGTTGGGCGCCTGGCGGGGTTGTGAGAAAAGGCTGGGTGGTTCTATCGGAAGGGCAAGGGCAGAAGGGCAACGTTCCGTTTCTTGCTTCCGTTCAACACACCATCCCCAGAGCTGCGCCCCGTTCCGTGGGTCTCTTTTTGGGGCTATGCCTGACCAGGCGCCCCAATGGGGCGCAGAAGATGGACAGGTCTGGAGGCACCAGGGCGGAGCCCGCCGAGGGAATTGCCCAGCCGTCGATCACGCACGCCGGGAAGCCATGGATGCACGGGAACTGAACCCCCCGCGAACTTAACGGGGGACCGGGGGGCGGAGCCTTTTGGCCAAGCCCCGCCCTTAGGGGCGCAGGCCAATCCGCGACGCGCCCCCGGCGCACTTTTGCCTACTTTTCCTGCGTGGGAAAAGTAGGCCGTCCCCCGGGCGAAACCGGGAAAAGCACCCGTCTGCCGGGGCGTCACCCGGCGGGCGAACTCCCGCGCCTCCGCCGCAGGGCGGCCACCAGCAGGAAGAGGGGGATGACCAACACGGCGGCCACCATCCCGATGTAAAAGACCGCCGGGATGGGCAAGAGAGCGTAGATCGCAAGGGTGAGGGCCACTAGGCTGATCAGCCAGGACAGGCCGCAGAACAGGGCGCAGGCGGTCTCTGGGTTGAGGGGCTTTTGTCCTGGGGAGGGACGGCGGGGATAGGAGGCGGCCAGCAGGCTGAACACCGCCATGAGCAGCAGCCCCCACAGCACCCAGGGACTGGCCCAGGTACTTGGCGTTCCATCAGAGTGAAACTGGATGACGAGGGCCTCCCCGCCGGATACCCAGGTGCCCAAGACGCAGGCGCACAGGCAAAGTCCAATTCCTGTCAAGCCTAAGTTGCGCCAAAAGGGAACAGAGGGCAGATGGAACATGGGAAACCGACCTTTCCGGGGATTGGAAATCCCGGAAAAGAGTATATCATAAGGGTGAGGGAAAGACAAGATTTTGCACAGACTTTACATGCTTTTGGGCTTGAAAAGTGGGCGAGACTGTCATATAATAGACCATAAGTCAGGCTGCGGGCCTGACTCAACACTCAGGAAAGGAAGTGGAATGCGTCGTGACAGGCGATCCGATAGGCCGAAGTTGTACATCCCTGGCGCGGCGCACCCGTAGAGCGGCATGATGTCTGCCTCCCCGTGCGCCCGCTGACCCATGCCCCTTTGGGGAGAAGAAAGCGGAACCGCACGGGGCTTTTTGTGCCCTTTCGCCGGTTTCGGGAAAGGCGTGAAGGCAAATGCTGAATATCTACAAGACGATAGACGGAAAGATCACCCGGCTGGACGCTGTGGAGGAGGGCTGCTGGGTCAACCTGGTCTACCCCAGCGAGGAGGAGCTGAAAACCGTCTCCGCCGCCCTGGGGGTGGAGCCCACCTTTCTCCGGGCCGCCCTGGACGAGGAGGAGACCTCCCGCATCGACAGCGAGGACGGCCAGACCCTCATTATCGTGGACACCCCGGCCATGGAGAAGGATGAGACTGGCGTGGTCTATTCTACCCTGCCCCTTGGCATCATCGTCACGGGAAAGCATATCATTACGGTCTGCCTGAAGGAGACCTCGGTGGTTCGGGACCTTCAGGACGGGCTGGTGAAGGACGTGCGTACCCAGCAGCGCACCCGCTTCATCCTCAACATCCTGCTGCTGGTGGCCAAACGATACCTGCAGTATCTGCGGCAGATCGACAAGACCTACAACTACATGGAGCAGCAGCTGTACAAGTCCCAGCGGAACAAGGAGCTGATCCAGCTGCTGGACCTGGAGAAGTCCCTGGTGTACTTCAACACCTCCCTGAAGGCCAACGAGGTCACCCTGGAGAAGATCCTCCGGGGGCGCATCGTCACCCTGTACGAGGAGGACCATGACCTGCTGGAGGACGTGCTCATCGAGGTGCGCCAGGCCATCGAGATGGCCCAGATCTACTCCTCTATCATCTCGGGGATGATGGACGCCTTCGCTTCGGTGATCTCCAACAACCTGAACGTCACGATGAAGGTGCTCAGCTCCATCACTATCCTGCTGGCTATTCCCAACATTATCTTCGGCTTCTACGGCATGAACGTGACAGGGCTGCCCATGGACCATTTCTGGTGGTTCCCCATGTTGGTGACGGCGGCGGTCATCGTGCTGGCGGCCATCATTCTGAAAAAGAAGGATCTGTTCTGAGCCAAACTCATTTCCCGCCTGGGCTTCCCGGACGGGAAATTTTTTATTGACATATATCGAATATAGATATATTATGACGGTAGGGAATATCAATATTCGATATAGGAGGTGGCGTGGTGGCCCGGAAGAAGCTGGACACCCTGACGGAGCAGATGTACTACCTGCTCCTGGCCCTCTACGCCCCGGGCCACGGCTACGCCGTCATGGAGCGGGTGCGGGAGATGTCCCGCGGCCGCCTCCAGCTGGGGCCGGGGACGCTGTACACCTTGCTGGCCCGGTTTGAGAAGGAGGGACTTATCACCCTGGACCGGGTGGAGGATACCCGGAAGATCTACCGCCTCACCGAGTTGGGGCGGGACACCCTGGAACGGGAATACCAGCGCCTGCGCCGCCAGGTGGCGGACGGGGCAGCCGTCTTTAGAGAGGAGGAAGAACCATGAGACAGAGAAAGCACACCCTGTTCACCTTTTCCCCCTATGAGTACAAGGGGGTGGAGGCCTACCTGAACAGTCAGGCGGCCAGGGGCTGGGAGCTGGAGAACGTGAACCCGCTGGGGGTGGCCAGGTTCCGGCGCGCCCAGCGGGCGGATCTGCGGTACTGTACCGATCTGCTGTCCTACCGCCGGCGGCGGGAGGGCCGCCAGGCGGAGCGGGAGTACCTGGAGCTGTGCCGGGGGGCGGGCTGGGAGCTGGTGGACCGGTGGGGGAGCATGGGGCTGTTCGCCTCCCTGCCCGGCAGCGATCCGGTCCCCATCCAGACAGACCCGGACACTGAGTGGCACAACTACAGGCGGGCCTACCGGAACAGCCTGTTCTGGGCGGTGATGTCCCTGCTGCCCGGGGTTCTGCTGTGGGTGCTGATCATTCTGCTGGCCGGCGGGTTGGGTGCCATGGGAGAGGCCCTGCTCCCGGTCTTTCGCTTCGCCTGGCCCAGAAGATGGGGGGTCATCGCCGCCTGCGCGGCCCTGCCCGTCCTGTCCGCCGTGGGTTTGTGGAAGTTAGGGGGCTTCC
>CAJLWS010000213.1 GCA_905210385.1 uncultured Eubacteriales bacterium
GGTGGACGCCATTGCCCTGATCGAGGGCGGTTTAGGCTGCCTGTGCGACGTCACGGTGGCGGTGGTGGCGTCGGAGGAGACCCGGGTACGCCGCATCATGGCCCGGGAGGGCATCGGAGAGGACTACGCCCGGCTGCGGGTGTCCGCCCAGAAACCCGCCCAGTATTTTGAAGAGCAGTGCGACTATGTCCTGCGCAACGACGGGGACGACCCGGCGGAGTTAGAGGCGCGGGCTTGGACGCTGTTTGATACCATCATCAACAAAGGAGATGCTTAGAAATGGAAGAGAAGACCGCCGCCCAGCAGCTGCGGGACAAGCTGCTGTACCAGAAGAAGAACGGCTGGGACGTGGTGGACGAGGCCACGGAGCAGGCTATCTTTGACTACTGCGAGGGATATAAGCTCTATCTGGACAAGGGCAAGACGGAACGTACCTGTGTGGCGTACACCGTAGAGCTGGCCAAAACCGCCGGCTTTGTGGAATTGGAGCGGGGTATGGCCCTCACCCCCGGCATGAAGGTGTACCGTGTGAACCGAGGCCGGGCGGTCAACCTGGCCGTCATCGGCTCTGCCCCCCTGGACCAGGGCGTGTCCATTGTAGCCGCCCACATTGATAGCCCCAGACTGGACCTGAAGCCCACCCCGCTGTATGAGGATAGCGAACTGGCTTTCTTCAAGACCCTCTATTATGGCGGCATCCGCAAGTATCAGTGGGTGACTATCCCACTGGAACTGCGGGGCGTGGTGGCGTTGAAGGATGGTTCTATGGTGTCTGTGTCTGTGGGCGGCCACCCTGGTGACCCCCAGTTTACCATCGACGATCTGCTTCCCCACTTGGGTGCCGACCAGAACAAGAAGCCCCTGGGAGAGGCCATTCTCGGAGAGAGCCTGAACATCCTGGTGGGCAGCCGCCCTCTGAAGGGGGACGACGGCGCTGGCCGGGTGAAGCTGGCGGTGCTCAAGCTGCTGCATGAGCGATACGGCATCACCGAGGCCGACTTCATCTCCGCCGAGATCGAGGCGGTCCCCGCTTTCCATGCTACCGATATCGGCTTTGACCGCTCCCTCATCGGCGCTTATGGGCATGACGACCGGGTGTGCGGCTATGCCGGGCTGAAGGCCCTGCTGGACCTGAACGGCACCCCCTGCCGCACCGCCGTGTGCGTGCTGGCGGACAAGGAGGAGATCGGCTCCGAGGGGGTGTCCGGCATGCAGTCTGCCTTCTTTGACACCTTTGTGGGTGACCTGTGCGACAGCCAGAACGTCCCCCTGAAGGCCTGCCTGGAGAAGTCCTTCTGCCTGTCCTGCGATGTCACCGCCGCCTACGATCCCAACTTTGCCGAGGTGTATGAGAAGAACAACTCCGCCATGGTCAACCAGGGGGTGGGCCTGTGCAAGTACACCGGGGCCCGGGGCAAGTCCGGCTCCTCCGACGCGGGCGCCGAGGCGGTGGCCTACGTCCGCCGACTGCTGGACGACCGGGGCATCCTGTGGCAGATGGCCGAGCTGGGCAAGGTGGACCAGGGCGGCGGCGGCACCGTGGCCTGCTACATGGCCAACCGCAACATCGACACCCTGGACGCCGGCGTGCCCGTGCTCAGCATGCACGCCCCCTTTGAAACCGTGTCCAAGCTGGACTGCTACATGACCTATGCCGCCTGTAAGGCGGTGTACGAGGGCTGAGCATGAAGACCCCGGCGGATGATGGATTTCTGGAACAATTCCGGGGGCAGATCGACCTGGCCCGGTGGAGAGGCCTCCCTGCGAAGGAGCGGGCGGGGCGGCTGCCCGGCATCCTGGCGGCATGGCAGAGCTGGTGCCAGGTGACGGCGGAACTGCGCTTCCAAATGCCCGCCGGCTATGAGGCGGCCTATGGCCTGTTCCACCCGGAAGAAAACATACTCTACCTGAACCTTGCCCGGCAGACAGGGCCGGTGGAGCAGCTGTTCTATCTGCTCCATGAGTTCCGCCACGGGGTGCAGTATGGCCATCCGGAATGGTTTCCGGACTTTCTGGTCAAAAGCATGGGGTACATGATTCAATACGACGGCACCTGCTGCCGGGTGGAGCGCGGGCAGCTGCTGGAGACAAAGCTGGATGGGGAGCGGGCGTACTTTACGCAGCTGTACCTGTGCCAGCCCTATGAGCGGGACGCCAACGAGTTTGCCTTCCGGAGCCTGAAGGCCGCGGGGGAGGCCCAGGGAGTGGCCCTGGAGGGGCTGGATGAACTGTTTGCCATGTGGAGCCCCCGGTTCCAGCTGTTTTCCGAAGGAGAGGCCGCGGCCCATCTGGAGCAGGCGTACCGGCGCATAGACCGGCAGCTGAATCGGTAGGAAAGCGGAATAAAAAGCCCCCTTTTGCGGACACTACCCCAAAAGGGGGTTTTTCCATGTGTGAAGAGACATTGCCCAACCAGGAGCAAGAGGGGCAGGGGGGCGAGCTGAACCACCGCCAGCAGCAGGTGGTGGACATGGGCTCTACCACCATTGCCACTGGGGACGGAACCATCCACACCCTGACCATCGTGGGCCAGATCGAAGGACATCAGGAGGCGGCCCAGGGGGCCAAGACTACCAAGTACGAGCACGTCCTGCCTCTGCTCACCGCTGTGGAGGAGAGCGGAGAGGTGGACGGTCTGCTCATCCTGCTCAACACCATGGGGGGCGACATCGAGGCGGGGCTGGCAATTGCTGAGATGATCGCCGGCATGCGCAAGCCCACCGTTTCCCTGGTGCTGGGGGGCGGCCACTCCATTGGGGTACCTTTGGCGGTGGCCGCCCAGGAGTCCTTCATCGTTCCATCCGGGGCCATGACCATCCACCCCGTGCGGATGAGCGGCCTGGTTCTCGGGGTACCGCAAACCCTCGACTATTTTGAAAGGATGCAGGAACGCATCACCCGCTTTGTCACTGAAAATTCGGATATAGAGCCGGCCAAATTCCGCGAACTGATGATGAACATCGGGGAAATGGTCACCGACGTCTCGGTTCTGGATGGAGAAAAGGCGGTCGAGACCGGGCTGATCGACAGCCTCGGCGGCCTGTCCGACGCCATCTCGGCTTTGTACGGGATGATCGAAGAAGGAAAAGAGGCGGCAGCCAAATGATTCTGCATACGGTTGTTCCCTTTTCCTGCATCTTCCCGGAAAAGGACGGCGGAAATCCTGCCGGAGAGGCTTCGCCCCCCTCCACCGATCCGGCCGACTACCTGAAGGGCAACGCCCTTCCGGGCGAGACTCTGCCGAGCGAAACCCTTCCGGGAGGAATCCTCCCGGGCGAGCCGCTGCCCGATCCGGCTGGCAAGGCTGGGAGGGCGCCCGACCTCCCACCGGCAAAGTAAAGCT
>CAJLWS010000214.1 GCA_905210385.1 uncultured Eubacteriales bacterium
TGGCTGCCGTACCGCTTGGTGAGATGCTTCACTTCAATCAACTTCCACGCTTCCTCCTTCCGCATGCTCTGGGGACAAACACCATCCCCAGAGGGGCAGGCCAGGATTGACCTGCCCGGCGGCTCCATTGTAATGCTTGGCGCTGAACGGTTCCTGAAAGGAGAACGCGGGGTTTGTAAATAATCCTTGAACGGGGAAACGGGCCTCTGTCCAGGGGACAGAGGCCCGAATCAGGAGGGCGGATTCCTCTATGTGGGCAGGGCGGGCAGCTGGACGGAGAAGATGTTCACCCCGCCGGAACTCTCCGCCCAGATGCGGCCCTTGTGTTCGGTGACGATGGCCTGGGCGATGGACAGCCCCAGGCCAAAGCTGCCGTTGCGACTGCGGGCCTGGTCGACCCGGTAGAACCGTTTGAAGATGTCCCGGAGCTGCTGGGGGGAGAGGGCAGGGCCTGGATTGGACACGGTGAGCAGGCAGTGACCCCGGTGCTGCCGGGTGAGGCGGACGGCCACCTTGCCGCTGGGGCTGGAATACTTCTGAGCGTTGTCCAGCAGAATCTCCACCACTTGGGTCAGATGACCGGGGCTGCCCTGGATGGCGATCCCTTCCTCCACTTGACAGCTCAGAGTGAGTCCTTTCTCAAAAAACAGCGCCTCAAAGGGCAGGGCGGCCTGGGCCACCAGCCCAGTGAGGTCGCACCGGGCGAAGGCCATATTGGGCTGCCCGTTGTCCACCCGGGCCAGCTCCAGCAGGCGCTCCACCAGCCCGCGCATCTGCTGGGACATGGTGAGAATGCTCTGGGAGAACTGGGCCTTGGCCTCGGGCTCGTAGTCGGGGCTCTGAAGCAGCTCGGCGTTGGTCATGATGACGGTCAGGGGGGTCTTCAGCTCGTGGGACGCGTCGGCGACAAATTGCCGCTGTTGCTTCCAAGCACGGTCCACCGGCCGCACCGCCCAGCGGGCCAGCAGCAGGCTGATGACCAGGAAAAGCCCAAAGCTGACCACGCCGATGAGCACACAGGTGCGCAGCAGATTGTCCAAAGTGGACAGTTCGCTGGACATGTCGGCGAACACGATGCGCTGGGTGGATGGAGTGTTGATCCGGCAAAAGCGAAGACTGTAGTCCTCTAATATGCCTACATGCTGCCCGGTGGATAGGGAGAGCGTGGCCAAATCCTGCAGGAATTCCTTGTCCGACAGGTCATAGTAGCCCCCGGCAGTGGCTAACTCTCCCTGGCTATTTACTTCCAAGACAAAGTAGGGCAGGCGCAGTTCACCAGGAGCCTCCCCGGGGATGACCAACTGGAAGGGAGCGGCGGCAATGCTCTGCATCATGTTCACGCTCTCCGTCTCCAGATTATTCCGCGTAAACTGGTAGACCAGGCCGAAGATGACGCACAGCATGGCTGTGACGATGGCCATGTTGATGGCGACAAACTTCAGGCGAAGCTTCCTCAGCATGTTTCTGCCACCTCCAGATGGTAACCCAGCTTTCGGATGGCCTCAATGCGGATATTGGAACCGATGCTGGCCAGCTTTTTGCGCAGGAAGCCAACATAGACTTCCACGTGGTTTTCCACCGCGTTGGAGTCATAGCCCCAGACCCGGGCCAGGATGACTTCCTTGGAGAGGTTGCGCTCTCCGGACTGAAGCAGGGAGCGCATCACATCAAACTCTTTGGCGGACAGCCGAACGCTGCGATCCTGACAGATCAGCATACTGGTTGACAGGTCCAGGGCGGTGTTGCCGAAGGTCATCTCGTCCACCTGGGAGCCCTGGCGGCGCAGCAGGGCGTTGATGCAGGCCAATAGCTCCCGGGTGTCAAAGGGTTTGGTCAGATAGTAGTCCGCGCCGGCGTTTAACCCCTCGATCCGGTCTTCTAGCCCTGCCCGGGCGGTGAGCATCAGGATGGGCACCCCCAGCCGTTTGGCCCGTACCTGCCGGGCCAGCTCGTAGCCGTTCATCTTGGGCATCATCACATCCAGAATAAGTAGGTCATATACCCCCAACAGGGCATATTCCTCCCCAGACTCCCCATCATAAGCCACCTCAACCTCAAAGCCTTTCTTCTCTAGCATGGCCTGAAGAGAGTCAGCCAACAGCTTTTCATCCTCAACGATTAAAATCCTCATGGTATCCTCCAATTCTGGGGTATACGCCACCGGTTCCAGAGACGGTGTGAATCCCGCTGTATAGGCTATTTCCCTATTATAATAATGCTTTTATCTGAAAGAAAGCTGAAAAATTGAGTTCACAATTCTTTTACAGCTTAGCGCAATTTCTTTCATGGTCTGTTCAGTTTTTCGTGCTATGGTAAATTCAGATAGGCCGAACAGAGGTTGTGGAAGGAAAGCCCGCAGTTGGGAGGGCGGGCTCCATGACTGGCGGCGGAACCGATGCCCTGGCAGCCGCCGGGGATAAGCCGACGGTTCCAGGGAGTCAGACCGGCCGCACGGCGTATACTACAAGATAGGGAAAACGCTTGAGCGCAGTCCGCGCTTTTGGGCTGCGCTCAAGACCGGCATGCGGCAATCCTGACAAGGGCGCTGCCCAGTGGGGGAACGGAGGAAAGGATGGACCCACGGAAAGGAGAAACTCATGCGGTTACTGATTGCGGAAGATGAATTGGAAATCTCAAAAGTTTTGAAAATGGTTCTGGAACAGCAGAAGTATGCGGTTGACGTGGTGGACAATGGAGCAGATGCCTTGGATTATATCTTAGACGGGGATTATGACGGGGTTATTCTGGACCTCATGATGCCCCGGATGGATGGCATCGAAGTGTTGCGCCGCCTGCGGGCAGAGGAGAACGCCACCCCGGTACTGGTGCTCACCGCCCGGAGCGAGGTGAGTGACCGGGTGGAGGGGCTGGATGCGGGAGCGGACGACTTTCTCCCCAAGCCCTTCGCCATCACAGAGCTGCTGGCCCGGGTTCGGGCCATGCTGCGGTGTCGGGCCAATTATGTGCCAGATGTGCTGAAACTGGGGAATCTGAGTTTGGACTGCGGGCGGTACCAGTTGTACACGGGTGGAGAACGACGGGTACAATTGAGCGGCAAAGAGTTTCAATTGATGGAATACCTGATGCGCAATCCAAAACGTATTTTTTCCACCCAGGAACTGATGGAACGGATCTGGGGCTGGAACAGCGAGGCCGAGATCAACGTGGTGTGGACCAATATTGCCTACCTGCGCAGGAAGCTGAGGGAGCTGAATGCCACGGCAGAGATCCGCAGTGTGCGGGGCGCAGGCTACTGCATGGAGGATGCCGGTTGACTGGGACGGCTGAATGAACAGGGCAAACAGGACAAATAGGGAACCCCCCAT
>CAJLWS010000215.1 GCA_905210385.1 uncultured Eubacteriales bacterium
GGCGGGAGGATGGAGTCCTCCTGCTACCACTATGCCCCCATCGGGCACTACCGCTGCACCGTCTGCGGGCACCAGCGCCCCAAGCCGGATTTTGCCGTCACCGGTCTGGACCTGGCCCAGGGCAGGCTGACCATCAACGGGGAGACCCGGATCGACCTGGCCTTCCGAAGCATCTACAACGTGTACAACATCCTGGCCGCCTGGTCGGTGTGCGCCCTGTGCGGGGTGGCTCCAGCGGTGATGGCAGGAGTCATCAACAACTACCTGCTGAAGAACGGCCGGATGGTCACTTTCACCCTGGGGGGACACAAGGGAACCCTGCTCACCTCCAAGCATGAGAACTCGGTGGCCTACGACACCAACCTGACCTACATCGAGGGGCAGGACCAGCCCTGCGAGGTGATGGTGATCGTGGACGCGGTGAGCCGGAAATACTTCACCGGGGAGACCAGCTGGCTGTGGGACATCGACTTCGACCGCCTGGCCTGTCCCCATGTGCGCCGGGTGTGGCTGTGCGGCCGGTATGTGAACGACCTGGCCCTGCGCTTTGACTACTCCCAGGTGCCCCAGGGCAAGCTCACCCTCCAGCCCGACATCGCCGCCGCGGCGGAGGAGCTGAAAAACGAGGGGGACCTGCCCCTGTACGTGGTCACCTGCTTCTCCGACCGGGACAAGCTGCTGAACCTGACCCAGCGGGACTAAAAGGAGGGAAACCACATGGAACTGACCATCCTGCATCTCTATCCGGACTGCATGTCCCTGTACGGAGAGTACGCCAACGTATCGGTGCTCCGCCGGCACCTGGAGGCCATGGGGGTGAGCGTCACGGTGCGCGCCGCCGGGCTGGACGACGCCCCGGACTTTACCGGAGTGGGCTTCGTCTACATGGGGGCGGGCACCGAGCGGGGGCAGAAGTGGGCCTTGGCCGCCCTGCTCCCTCATGCCCAGACTCTGAGGGAGCTGCTGGACGACGGAACCCCCGCCCTGTTCACCGGCAACGCCATGGAGCTGCTGGGGCGGAGCGTCACCGACAAAGCTGGCAAGGTGTGGCCCTGCCTGGGTCTGGCGGACTTCGCCACTGTGGAGACGGACAAACGGGCCCCGGAGGACGTGATCGCCCACACCGCTTTGTGGGATGCCCCAGCGGTGGGCTTCATGAACAAGTGCTCCCACACCACGGGGGTGACCGCCCCCCTCTTTGACCGGCTCACCTTGGGGGAGGGCAATGAGGGGGAGCGCGGGCCGGAGGGCTATGTGCGCGGAAACCTCTTTGCCACCCACCTCACCGGGCCGGTGTTGGTGAAGAACCCGGCCTTCACCCGACTGCTCCTCACCCGGATCTTCCAGCATGAGGGCTGGACACTTCCGGAATCTTTACCGGTGCTGTCCTACGAGGAGGAGGCCTATCAGGTCACCCTTCAGGAGCTGTCCCGGCGGGTGGGCAACTGAAACGCAACCGGAACGTTACATTGTGAAACGGTAACGGGCTTGCCTTTCCCAACCGTTCTGGTATGCTGGAGCCATCCTGAGAAAGACGAGGTGAAGGTCTATGAGTATGGGAAGCAAGCTGGCACAGGCCAGACGGAAGCACAACCTGACCCAGGAGCAGCTGGCCGAGCAGCTGGGGGTCACCCGCCAGGCGGTGAGCCGCTGGGAGTCGGACACCGCCTATCCGGAGACGGACAAGATCGTGCGCATGAGCCAGCTGTTGGGGGTGAGCTGCGACTGGCTGCTCCGGGACGAGGAGGACGGTTCCGACGGCGCCGCCCCCTCCGGCGGGGCGGCCCCTGCCCTGGTCACCCGGCTGCTGCGAAATGCGGCGGGGCGGCGGGTGCAGCTGACCCTATATGAGAACGACGGGGTGCCGGCCTGCGACTGGTGCGTCATCCGGGAGTTTGACGGCGCCTGGGCCAATGTGGAGTTTGTCAAGGAGAAGAAGAATCAGCGGGAGCGCCAGCTCATTCCCCTGTCCTCCGTCCGCTCCATTACCTTTTTGAAGGAAGGGGAGAATGGGTAATGGACGCCATGGCAGTTTTCGGCTTTTTCGCCTTTCTGATGGTGATCTTCCTGTGGAGCAAGGTCAACCGGCTGGAGCGGCTGCTCCGGGAGAACGGCATCCGTCCCGTGGGATCCAAGGACCTGGCCCGCCGTCTGGCGGGGATGACGGGGCTGACCGTCACCCTCACGCTGTACAGCGACAGCTGGGACATGAGCGGCCTGGTGTGTCAGGTGCTGGACACCGATGAGGAGTGGGCCCTGGTGCTGGCCGACGAGGGGAAGAAGAAGGAGCGGGAGATGCTCATCCGCCTGGACAGCATCAAGAGCGTCAAGGGGTAGGTCGGGTTTCGCCCTTTGGGCGACCTACTTTCTGCTTGTGCAGAAAGTAGGCAAAGACACCCTTAAGGGATGAAAATCCGGCGGACGCTCTGCGCCCTTAGGATTTTCCCCCAAAGAAACCCAAGGAAGGGCAACGGGGGCGTCAGCCGGAGTGCGCTGACAGCTTTCCGGCGTGCTTTTGCCTTCTTTTCGCACGAGCAAAAAGAAGGTCGCCGTCAGGCGAACCCTTACATCCTATCCCGCCCGGCGGACACCGGGCAGAAGGAGGAACAGAAATGAGCGAACAGTGGCTGGAGGTCACCCTTTCCGTCCCGGCGGGGGAGCTGGACCGGGTGTGCGACATCCTCACCGCCAACGGCATGGCCGGGCTGGTGGTGGAGGAGGAGGGGGAATTCCTCCGCTTTCTGGAGCAGAACCGGCAGTACTGGGACTATGTAGACGAGGACTTGGCCCGACATATGAAAGGGGCCAGCCGGGTGAAGTTCTATGTGCCGGACAATGAGGAGGGGCAGCGGCAGCTGCGGGCCTACCTCACCGGCCTGGAGCGGTACGAGCCCCAGACCGTCTCCCTCCGGGAGGAGGACTGGGCCACCTCCTGGCAGAAGTACTACCAGCCTATTCCGGTTGGGAAACGCGTTTACATCGTGCCCGAGTGGATGCGGGGCCGGGAGATCCCTGAGGGCCGGGTTCCGTTGTATCTCAACCCCGGCCTCACCTTTGGCACTGGATCCCACGCCACCACCCAGCTGTGCCTGGAGCTGCTGGAGGAGGCTCTGGTTCCCGGCGGCCGGGTGCTGGATTTAGGGTGCGGGTCGGGCATCTTAGCCATCGCCGCCCTGGCTCTGGGGGCGGAGCATGCCACCGGGGTGGACATCGACCCCAAGGCGGTGGACGTGGCCTATGAGAACGCCGCCCTCAACGGCATCGGGCAGGACACCTACACCGTCCGGATCGGGGACGTGCTGGGGGACGAGGCCCTGC
>CAJLWS010000216.1 GCA_905210385.1 uncultured Eubacteriales bacterium
AGACGGCGGCGCTGCTCAAGGCTGCCTGCCTGTTGGGGCTGGCAGCCTCTCCGGCGGAGGCCACCCAGGCACAGTGGGCGGCGGCGGAGGCCTATGCCCGGGAGTTGGGGATCGCGTTTCAGATTCGGGACGACATGCTGGACCAGGAGTCCACCACTCAGGAGCTGGGCAAGCCGGTGGGTTCGGATGAGGCCAACGGCAAGTATACGTTTGCCGCGCTGTACGGACTGGACAAATGCCGCCAGCTGGTGGCCGAGCACACCCTGCTGGCCAAGGGGGCGGTGTCCGGAGCCTTTGCGGACGCGCGGTTCCTGTGTCTGCTGGCCGACCGGCTGGCCGGGCGCGACCATTGAATGGAATGGTGGGGAGGAAACTGATATGATCACCCCGATCCTGCTTATGGCGGTAGCCGCCTGGGCCGCCGCCCAGATTTTGAAGCTGGTCATCGCTTCGGCATATGACCGGAAGTTTGCCTGGCGCTATCTGTCCACCGGCGGGGGGATGCCCAGCTCCCACTCCGCTATGGTGTGCGCCTGCGCCACCGGAGTGGGGTTCAGCGAAGGGCTGGACGACCCTCTGTTCGCCATCGCCGCGGTGCTGGCTTTCATCGTGATGTATGACGCCTGCAATGTGCGCTGGGAGACGGGCAAACAGGCCAAGGTGCTCAACTGCATGATGCGAAGCTGGAGCGGGGAGAAGCCGGAGCTGCTGAAAAAGGAACTTAAGGAGATGCTGGGGCATACGCCATTCCAGGTGGCCATGGGTGCGCTGCTGGGGGTTGCGGTGGGAGTTGTAGGGAGCCTGATCGCGTTTTGATGGATCGGGGCAGAATGATCTCGGGGAAGGAGGGAGACGGTTCATGGAGATACCGGAACGGCTGGACCAGCTGACGGACCAGCAGGCCAGACAGCTCTGCCAGGAATTGCGGGCGCGGATCATAGACAGCGTCTCCCGCACAGGGGGCCATCTGGCCTCCAACCTTGGCGTGGTGGAATTGACGGTGGCCATCCACCGGGTGTTCGACCTGAATACGGACCGCCTGGTGTTCGATGTGGGGCACCAGTGCTACGTCCACAAGATGCTCACCGGACGGGCCGGGCTGATGGATACCCTGCGGCAGTTTGGTGGCCTGTCCGGCTTTCCCAAGCCCAGGGAGCACCGTTCGGACGCATTCATTGCCGGCCACGCGTCCAACGCCGTGTCGGTGGCCCTGGGTATGGCCAGGACGCGGACGCTGAGCGGCGAGGATTACCAAGTGCTGGCCCTGATGGGGGACGGCGCTATGACGGGAGGGCTGGCCTTTGAGGGACTGTCCAATGCGGGGCAGAGCGGCGAGCCTCTGATCGTCATCCTCAATGACAACGGCATGTCCATCACCAAAAACGTGGGAGGGGTGGCCAGCCACCTGGCCCGGCAGCGTCTGAAGCCCCAGTACCTGCGTATGAAGAAGATCTACCGCCGGCTGACCAGCCACGGGCCGGTGGGCCGTGCGGTGTACCGGTTTACCCACCGGGCCAAAAAGCTGGTGAAGGACGCGCTGCTCACCGGCAGCGTGTTTGAGGATATGGGCTTTGCCTACCTGGGGCCGGTGGATGGCCACGACGTGGCCCAGCTGACCCAGCTGCTGCGGTACGCCCGGGAGTTAAACTGCCCGGTGCTGCTCCACGTCAAGACAGTAAAAGGGAAAGGTTATCCCCCCGCGGAGCAGGAGCCCGACCGGTTCCATGGGGTGAGTCCCTTCCGGGTGGAGGACGGGGCGCCCTTGTCTGCCGGAGGTGCGGCGACCTTTTCCGGCGTGTTTGGCCAGACCATGTGCGAGCTGGCCCGGGACCGGGGAGAGGTGTGCGCCATCACCGCTGCCATGCAGTCCGGGACGGGGCTGGACGAATTTGCCCGGCAGTATCCCCGGCGCTTCTTCGACGTGGGCATCGCCGAGGAGCACGCCGCGGCCATGGCAGCGGGGATGGCCAAGCAGCGGGCTCTGCCGGTATTCGCGGTCTACTCCACCTTTTTGCAGCGCTCCTATGATATGCTCCTTCACGACGTGGGCATCCAGGGTCTGCACGTGGTATTCGCCGTGGACCGGGCGGGTCTCGTGGGGGAGGACGGGGAGACCCATCATGGAGTCTTCGATGTAGCCTACCTCAGTTCAGTGCCGGGAATGCGTATTCTCTGTCCGGCCAACTTTGCCGAACTGCGGGTCATGCTTCGCCATGCCGTGCTGGAGCTCACCGGCCCGGCGGCGGTACGCTATCCCCGGGGAGGGGAGGGTGCCCTCACCGCCCTGTGCGGGGCGGAGGGGGCCAGTGTGGTCCGCCAGGGTGCTGACATCACCCTGATCGCCTACGGGACCATGATCAACGAGGCGCTGTCGGCGGCGGACCTGCTGGAAGAGCGGGGCATGTCCGCCCAGGTGCTCAAGCTCAACAGCATTGCTCCCCTGGATATGGATACCATCGCGTTATGCGTGGAGCGTACGGCGGGCCGCCTGCTGGTGGCGGAGGAGTGCGTGGACGGGGGCTGTGTGGGCCGCCGGATCCTCTCGGAGTTGGTTCTCCGGGGCCAGCCCCACGTCCGTGCCGCCCTGGCCAACCTGGGCGGTGGCTTCGTCCAGCACGGGACCGTGGCCCAGCTGCGGGCTCTCATGGGTATCGACGGAAAGTCGCTGTGCCGGCGGGCGCTGGAGGTGATGGCCGATGGCTAAGAAGCGTTTGGATGTGCTACTGGTGGAGCGGGGCCTGGCTGACAGCCGCCAGCGGGCCCAGGCGGTTATCATGGCCGGGGAGGTGTTCTCCGGCAGCCGCCGCCTGGACAAGCCGGGCATGGCCCTGGAGGAGGACACCCTCCTGGAGGTGCGGGGAAAGCTGCGCTATGTCAGCCGGGGTGGTCTGAAGCTGGAAAAGGCCATGGCCAGCTTTCCCATCTCCCTGGAGGGAAAGGTGGCGGCGGACATCGGAGCCTCCACCGGGGGCTTCACTGACTGCATGCTGCAGAACGGCGCGGCGCGGGTGTACGCGGTGGACGTGGGATACGGCCAGCTGGCCTGGTCCCTGCGGGGCGATCCCCGGGTGGTCTGCCTGGAGCGGACCAACGCCCGCTACCTCAACCGGGAGCACATCCCGGAAGAGCTGGACTTCGCCTCCATCGATGTGTCCTTTATCTCCCTCAAGCTGATCCTGCCTGCCCTGCGCCCTCTGATGAAGGAGGGGGGGCAGGTGGCCGCCCTCATCAAGCCCCAGTTCGAGGCCGGCCGGGAGAAGGTGGG
>CAJLWS010000217.1 GCA_905210385.1 uncultured Eubacteriales bacterium
CCGCCTTTTCCCGCATGGCCCGGGGAGAGGCACCCCTGGTGGTGGCCACGGTGGAGGCCCTGCTCCAGCGCACCCTCTCCCCCCAGGAGCTGGCGGACCACACGGTGATTGTGGAGGCCGGCAAGCCGTACGACCTGGAAGCGCTGGCCGACCAGCTGGCCGCCCTGGGCTACACCCGGTGCGACCAGGTGGAGGGAGTGGGCCAGTTCGCCCTGCGGGGGGGCATTCTGGACGTCTACTCCCCCGCCCAGGACCACCCGGCGCGCATCGAGTTCTGGGACACCGAGGTGGACTCCATGGGCCTGTTTGACGTGTCCAGCCAGCGGCGGGTGGCCCGGCTGGACCGGGCGGTGTTCCTCCCGGTGAACGAGGCGCTGCCCACCCGGGACGAAAACGGCCAGTGGCAGCGCACCCCCGACCGGCTGCTCCCCACCCGCTACCAAACCCTGACCACCGCCGCCCATCATCTGCCCCCGGATGCGGTGGTGTGCTTCTCCGAGTCCGGCCGGGTGGCCGAGCGGGCCAAAACCTGGCTATGGCAGCTGCATGAGGACGTGAAGACCCTTATCGAACAGCAGGCCATTGACGGCAGGCACGCCGTCTTTGCCGCCGGGCTGGAGGAGCTCATGTCCGTCCTCTCCGAGTTTCCCCTGTGCTTTTTAGACTCCTTCGCCACCTCCGCCACCCCTCTGCCCCCCAGGACGCTGTTGTCCGTCCAGGCCCGGCAGCTGTCCTCCTTTGGGGTCAACCTGGAAACTGCGGCCGCCGACCTGACCCAGTTTCAGAATGCCGGGGCGGCCACGGTGGTGCTGGTAGCCAGCGAACAGCGGGCCCTGAACCTCCAGGCCCTGCTGCGGGAGCGGAAGCTGCGCTCGGCGGTGGACTTCCAGCTCCACAATCTGCCTCAGCCCGGCGGGGTGACCATCGCCGTGGGGGGACTGTCCTCCGGCTTCGACTATGTGGGCAGCGGCTGGGCCGTGCTCGCCGAGGGCCAGGGGCAAAAGCGCAGGCGCATCAAGCGGCTCAAGCGGTCGGAGGACCGGCGGCGGGTGGATTCCTTCACAGACCTGTCTCCCGGTGACCTCGTTGTCCATGAACACCATGGCATCGGCCGGTTCGTGGGCCTGGTGAAGATGCAGGTGGACGGCCTGCAGAAGGACTATATCAAACTGGCCTACGCCGGATCAGACACCCTGTATCTCCCCGCCACCCAGCTGGACTCCATCTCCAAGTACATCGGCGGCGGGGATGACCCGGAGAAAAAAAAGCTGTCCAAGCTGGGAGGTGGGGACTGGGAGCGGGCCAAGAGCCGCACCCGGGCAGCAGTCAAGGACCTGGCCAAGGGGCTCATCCAGCTCTACGCCCAGCGCCAGCGCCAGCCTGGTTACGCCTTCTCCCCCGACTCCCCCTGGCAGAAGGAGTTTGAGGACGATTTTCCCTATGAGGAGACGGAGGACCAGCTGCGCTCCATCGGGGAGATCAAGCGGGATATGGAGACCCCCCGGCCCATGGACCGGCTGCTGTGCGGCGACGTGGGCTACGGCAAAACGGAGGTGGCCCTGCGGGCGGTGATGAAGTGCGTGCTGGACGGCAAGCAGGCCGCCATCCTGGTGCCCACCACCGTATTAGCCCGGCAGCACTATCTCACCGCCAAGAGCCGCTTTGCCAAATACCCGGTGGAGATCGATGTGGTCAACCGCTTCCGCACCCCCGCCCAGATGAAACAGGCCCTGGCCGGGGCGGCGGACGGGTCGGTGGATGTGCTCATCGGCACCCACCGCCTGTTGCAGAAGGACGTGGAGTTCAAGGATCTGGGCCTGCTGGTGGTGGACGAGGAACAGCGGTTCGGCGTCACCCACAAGGAGCGGCTCAAGGAGCTGTCCCGGCAGGTGGACGTGCTCACCCTGTCCGCCACCCCCATCCCCCGCACCCTGAACATGGCCCTGTCCGGCATCCGGGACATGTCCACCCTGGAGGAGCCCCCCGCCGACCGCCAGCCGGTGCAGACCTATGTGCTGGAGCACGACTGGTCGGTGCTGGCCGACGCCATCCGGCGGGAGCTGGAACGGGGCGGGCAGGTGTACTACCTCCACAACCGGGTGGAAACCATCGAGCGCACCGCCGCCCGCCTGCGGGTCCTGCTGGGCGACCAGGTGGAGATCGCGGTGGCCCACGGTAAGATGAACCAGGAGGAGCTGGGAGACGTGATGACCCGGATGAGCGACGGGGACATCGACGTGCTGGTATGTACCACCATTATTGAGACGGGCATCGACATCGCCAACGTCAATACGCTGATCATCGAGGACGCGGATAAGCTGGGTCTGGCCCAGCTCCACCAGATCCGGGGCCGGGTGGGCCGCTCCCCCCGGCGGGCTTACGCCTACCTCACCTACCGCCCGGGCAAGGTGCTTACCGAGATCGCCGCCAAGCGCCTGTCCGCCATCCGGGAGTACGCTGAGTTCGGCTCCGGATTCAAGATTGCCATGCGAGATCTGGAGATCCGTGGGGCCGGCAACCTACTAGGGCCCGAGCAGTCGGGCTTCCTGATGAGCGTGGGCTATGATCTGTATCTGAAGCTGCTGGAGGAAGCGGTGCTAGAGGAGAAGGGGACGGCTCCGGCCGCTGTCCAGGAGTGCACCGCCGATCTGGCGGTATCCGCCGCCATCCCGGACCGCTACGTCCCCTCCCCCGAGCAGCGCATGGACCTGTACCGCCGCATTGCCCGTATCCGCACCCAGGAGGACGCCGACGACATGACCGACGAGCTCATCGACCGCTTTGGCGATCCCCCCCGGCCGGTGAACAATCTGATCGCCATCGCCCAGCTCCGGGGAGAGGCCATCGCCTGCGGCATGACCGATATCGCCCAGAAAGGGGATCAGATCACCTTCACCATGGCCCGGTTCGATCTGCAGGCGGTATCCAGTCTGGCCGGCGGCTTCTCCGGCCGCCTGCTGTTCGCCCCGGGGGATCCGGCCTGCCTCACCCTAAAGCTGCGGAAGGGGGATGACCCCCTGCGCCAGTCCATCGCCCTGGTGCAAAAGTATTCCCAACTGCTGGCTGTAGGGGAAGAAAACAAATCGTGAACCTTTTTCCCCCGCCGTTGCCTTTTCCGCCCCGGAGTGATACAATGACCCTTGCCCCGCCGGGGAGGACTTTCTTTCCGGCCCACTCTGCGCAAGAAAAGATAGGAGAATCTTGTCATGAAACAACGTTTGCTTGCTCTGCTTCTGGCTGCCGGCCTGGTGCTCTCCATG
>CAJLWS010000218.1 GCA_905210385.1 uncultured Eubacteriales bacterium
CAAGCCGCGCCCTATGCGGCGAGTGCGCTGCAGCGGGCCGCAACCCATCCGTCGGAAAAGCACGGCCCTTCCCCTGAACTTCTTGGGGAAGGGCCGTGCCTTTTTCGACGACTTAGCCGTCCGCTTTCAGTTCCGTATACAGTTCCTCCGGGCAGACCGCCGCCCCGTAGGCGGTGGCGTATGCGGCCGTATCCGAGAGGTGGAAGCGCAGGTGGAAGCACTCCTCCATGAAATCGAACTGCTCCCTGGCCTGGGGCAGCTGGGTGAGGGCGCCGGTGAGAGCCACATCCCTCACGTCCTTCCCCCGCAGGGTGAAGCTGGCCGCCAGCCCCGCGCTCTGGAGCACCAAGGTCACCAGCCCTAACGCGATGTCCTCCGGGGCGGCGTCGGGAGCAACATGGCCGAAGTTGGCCGCCGTCATGTCCCGCTGGAGGTTGGGCAGGTCCACCTTGCAGATGTCCCCCATGAGCAGGTCCACCTTCTCCGGCCGGCCCCGGAGGGCCATTTGGCCGATCCGGTCCGGCCTCCCCTCCCCCAGCAGCAGCAGGCCCAGGCCGCTGAGGGTGCCGCCGCCGATGCCGCTGCCCCCCAGGTGGGCGCAGCCCTCCGGTCCGGCCATCACCAGGGCGGTGCCCGTGCCCATGCTCACCACCAGCACCCGCTCCACCCCGGCGATCACCCCCCCGCGGCCGATGGCCTCAAACTCGGGTACCGTGAAGGTGGGCAGGCCCAGCAGGGGCCGGGTGAAGAAGGAGGTGCGCACCCCGGTGAGCACCAGCCGGTCCACCTCGTTCCGGGGAATCTCCGCCCAGTCCAGGAACTGCTCCACCGCCCGGGCGGCCAGGGTCTCTCCCCGGACGGTGGGCCGCCGCTGAAATGATAGCCGCTGAGGCCCCCGGGCAGCCAGCTTGGTGCCGCTGGTACCCAGATCCACGCCGATGATATAGCCCATGGTTCCTTCCTCCGCCCGTTTCCGTGTTATCCTTCGTCCGTTCCGGCGGACTCTCCCTGCCCCGCCTTCACCAGATCCTCCCCCGCCAGGTAGATGTCCCCGGCACCCACGGTGAGGATCAGATCCCCCGGCCGGGCGATCTCCTTGAGCCTTGCCGTCACGTCCGCCAGGGTGGGGCAGTAGATGCTCCCCGGGATCTGGTCAGCCAGGTCCTTGGAGGAGATGCCGATGGTGTTGTCCTCCCGGGCAGCGAAAATCTCTGCCAGCAGGGTGACGTCCGGCTCCTTCAACACCCGGACAAAGTCATCAAACAGCTCGTGGGTACGGGAGTAGGTATGGGGCTGGAAGGCCACCACCACCCGCTGGTAGTTCAGCTGCCGGGCGGTGTCCAGCAGGGCTTCCACTTCGCTGGGATGGTGGGCGTAGTCATCGCATACCTCCGCCCCGTGGTAGGCCCCCTTGTACTCAAACCGCCGGCCGGGCAGGCGGAAGTCCTGCAGCCCCTGCTCCACCGCCCAGCCAGGAATGCCCAGCACGATGGAGGCCGCGGCGGTGGCCATAGCGTTCTTCACATTGTGCATGCCGGGGACGGACAGCTCCAGCATTTTTGTGGGTGTCTCCACCCACTGCCGGACAATTGCTTCCCCGCCGTCGGCCACCACCTCCACATTGCCGATGGCCTCGTCCAAGGAGGCAAAGCCCTCCCGTACCGTCAGGTTGGCCGCGTGGACATCCCCCCGCTCCACCCCGAAGGTGAGCATGGGCCGGGTCTCCCCCTCCAGAGTCTTCATGGTATTGGCGTCCTCGCAGTTGGCCACGATCATACCGCTGGGGGGCACCCGGTCGGCAAATGCCCGGAAGGAGTGCTCCACGTCGTCCAGGTCCTTGAAGAAGTCCAGGTGGTCGGCCTCGATGTTGAGGATCACCGCCACCGTGGGATAGAAGGACAGAAAGGAGTTGCAGTACTCGCAGGATTCCAGGATGATGGTGTCCCCGTGGCCCACCCGGTGGCCCGCCTCCAGCAGGGGCAGGGTACCGCCAATCATGACGGGGGGGTCGGTGTGGGCGGCCATGAACACGTGGGTGCACATGGAGGTGGTGGTGGTCTTGCCGTGGGTGCCCGAGATGCAAAGGGCGTTCTTATACCCCCGCATGATGGCCCCCCAGGCTTGGGCTCGCTCGAAGACGGGGATGCCCTTGGCGTGGGCGGCGGCAATCTCCGGGTTGCTGTCGTGGACGGCGGCGGTGCGCACCACGCAGTCCACCCCCTCAACGTTCTCCGGGAAGTGACCGATGGTCACTGGGATGCCCAGGGAGCGCAGGTGGAGCACTGTGGCGCTCTCCCGCTGGTCTGAGCCGGTGATGACCACCCCGGAACCCAGCAGCACCTCCGCCAGGGAGGCCATGGACACCCCGCCGATGCCCACCAGGTGGGCCCGCCTGCCAGGCTGGATATAGTCATAGATCTGATTGACTGTCATGCAAACACCCCATATAATGAAGCCATGCGGTCGGGTGGATGCCGTCCCCGCATGAAAAGTCACACGCGCTTGGCGTAAAGCAATTTATTATACTATAAGTCGGGGGAAATGGCAACCTTTTTTGCCGCTCTGCGGCGGCCCGCCTGGGGGCGGCGCCCCCGGCAGCCCCCAGGGGAGACAGGGCCGCCGGGTCTCGCCCCGGCAGACGATTTTCAAGGTCGTCGGGTCCCGCCCCGACGGGCGGGTTCGGGTTTCGCCCCGAGGGCGAGTTCCCTTTTGTGTGGACAAAAAGGAACCAAAAAGCCACTTAGGGGCGCAAATCGGCTTAGCTTCGGGACGGAGGGCGCCCCTCGCACGCAGGATTTGCCCCCTAAGAACCCCCGGAAAGGGCACGAAGGCGTCAGTAGAGGTGCGGCGACAGCTTTCCGGCGGCAACGTACGACGGCGTGGGCGATTCCTTCGGCGGCCTCCGGCCTTGTGCCGGTGTGCTTTCGGCAATCTTCCGCACCCAATGGGTCGCCTACCTGGGTATAAGAATGGAAACCAAACGCGTCTAACGGGTCTAAACCTGACACGGCTTGCAGGTTTCCGGCCAAACGTTCTTCGGTAGGACAGCACAGCTCGTTTTATTTCCCCGCCAGGCACCCAAATGGGTTACTTAAGACTGGCCCTATCCTGTCAGCAGCAGGGCATAGCCCGTCAGAGGTACCTGGGCACTGTCCTGTTTCGGGCGCCGGAAAGCTATCGGCGCACTTTAACTGAGCGGGGGTTATCCAGGGGGTCCTCCCCCTGGACACGCTCTT
>CAJLWS010000219.1 GCA_905210385.1 uncultured Eubacteriales bacterium
AACGGCCACCAGCCCATGTCCAGCCCCGATGGACGCTATGTTCTGGCCTACAACGGGGAGATCTACAACTTCCAGGAGCTGCGGCAGGAATTAACCGCGGCCGGCCATACCTTCCTCACCAACTCGGACACCGAGGTGCTCCTCCACGGCTATATGGAGTGGGGCGCCGGGGTGACGGGCAAACTGCGGGGGATGTTCGCCTTTGTCATCTGGGACAGGGAGCGGCAGGAGCTGTTCGGCGCCCGGGACCCCTTCGGCATCAAGCCCTTCTATTACGCCGTCATGGGAGATCTGTTCTTTTTCGGCTCGGAGGCCAAGAGCTTCCTCCCCCACCCCCAGTTCAAAAAGGAGCTGAACACGGCAGCGCTGAAGTTCTACCTCACCTTTCAGTACTCCGCCCTGAACGAGTCCTTCTTCAAGAACGTGTACCGGCTGCTCCCCGGCCACCAGTTCGTCTACCGGGATGGCCACGCGGAGTTCTCCGCCTTCAACCACTTCTCCTTTGCTCCCCAGCCCATGCCTCTGAAAGAACGGGCGGCGCAGATCCGCCAGGTGGTAGCCGAGTCGGTGAAGGCCCACGAGATCAGCGACGTGGAGGTGGGCGCCTTCCTGTCCGGCGGCATCGACTCCAGCGTCATCACCGCTCTGTCCCGGCCGGATAAGACCTATTCGGTGGGCTTTGCCAACAAGGGCTTTGACGAGACCAGTGAGGCCAAGGCCCTGTGCGACGAGCTGGGCCTGCGCAACCTGTCCAAGACCATCACCCCGGAGGAGTTCTTCTCCGCCCTGCCCGCCATCCAGTACTACGCCGACGAACCCAACGCCAACCTGTCCACCGTGCCGCTGTACTTCCTCTCCCAGCTGGCGGCCAGGGACGTAAAGGTGGTGCTGTCCGGCGAGGGCTCCGACGAGCTGTTCGGGGGCTACATCACCTACCACACCACCAAGCCGTACAGAGCCTATCGCAAGGCCCCCAAGGCCTTGCGGAAAGCGGTGGCCGCCTGGGCCGCCAAGCGGCCACCCTTCCACGGCCAGGGCTTCCTCATCAAGGCCGCCAAAGAGGTGGACGAGTATTTTGTCGGCCAGGCCTTCATCTTCGACAACGACGAGGCCCAGCGGGTCCTCCAACCAGAGTTCCGCAGCGAGCTGACCTGGCACGACGTCACCGCCCCCTACTTTGACGCGGTGAAGGACGCCGACGACCTGACCAAGATGCAGTACCTGGACCTGCACATGTGGCAGCCCCTGGACATTCTGCGCAAGGCCGACCGGATGACCATGGCCCACTCCCTGGAGCTGCGGGTGCCCTACCTGGACCGGGAGGTGTGGGCGGTGGCCCGGGCCATCCCCAGCAGCCAGAAGATGCGGGGCAAGTCCACCACCAAGTACCCCCTGCGGGTGGCCGCCGAGGCCATGCTCCCCCCGGACTGGGTGAAGCGGCCCAAGGTGGGCTTCCCTGTCCCCTTTGTTCAATGGCTCCAGGAGGAGAAGTACTACAACTGGGCCAGGGACCTGCTCAACCAGGAGTATGTGGCCCGGTTCTTCGACCGGGACTATCTGTTGGAACTGCTGGAACAGCACTATACCGGTAAGAAACACACCCACCGCAAGCTGTACACCGTGCTGTCTTTCCTCATCTGGTATCAGGTCTACTTCCCCGAGGCGTGCGGCGCGCAGCCGTTCCATCCCATGAGATAGGTATTCTGACAAACGCTGTGACTCTTTCACGGCGTTTGTTTTTTACAATTTTAGGAAATCTTTCTTCTCGTTTCAGCACTTTGTGAGACAAATTATCCTATTTGTCCAGAAAATTCACTGGTTTCCCCCCGATCCACCTATTGAAAAAAACCTATCTTTTTTGTATAATATAGAACAATCGGCTTACAGGGCTTCGACGGCGGCAGCCGCCGGGGGAGGCTCTTATTTTTTGCAGGAAGGTGCGACTATGAATCTGCGCGTTGGCATCGACATCGGCTCCACCACAGTCAAGGTGGTGGTACTGGATGAGGACAACCAGCTGCTGTTCCGCTCCTATGAGCGGCACTACTCCAAGACCCGGGAGCGGGCCTGCGAGACCCTGCGCTCCATCCAGGATATGCTGGCCGGCCAGGACATCAAACTGGTGATCACCGGCTCCGCCGGACTGGGGGTAGCCAAGGCCGCTGGTCTGGACTTCGTCCAGGAGGTGTACGCCACCGCTGCGGCGGTGAACACCTATATCCCGGACACCGACGCGGTCATTGAACTGGGGGGTGAGGACGCCAAGATCATCTTCTTCGGCGGCGCCTTGGAGGAACGGATGAACGGTTCCTGCGCCGGAGGCACCGGCGCCTTCATTGACCAGATGGCCACACTGATGAACGTGACAGTGAACGAGCTGGATGAGCTGTCCTTAAAGCATGAGAAGATCTACCCCATCGCCTCCCGGTGCGGCGTGTTCGCCAAGAGCGACATCCAGCCCATCCTGAACCAGGGGGGCCGGAAGGAGGACGTGGCCGCCTCTATCTTCCAGGCGGTGGTGGACCAGACAGTGGCCGGCCTCACCCAGGGCCGGGAGCTGAAGGGCAAGATCGTGTTCCTGGGCGGCCCCCTCCACTTCCTCATGGGCCTGCGCCAGCGGTTCGTGGAGACCCTGGGGCTGGACGAGGAGCACGCCATCTTCCCCGAGGACGGAGACTGCTTTGCCGCCATGGGGGCGGCGCTGTGTTCCGCGGACTACGAGGCCCGACCTTTTGAGGAGCTGCTGCGCCTGCTGGAGGAGAGCCGGGGGGCCACCTCCACGGTAGACACCATGCCCCCTCTCTTCGAGAGCCAGGAGGAGTATGACGCCTTCACCGCCCGGCACAACGCCTCCACCCCGCCCCAGCTGGACATCGCCGCCTACACCGGGGACGCCTACCTGGGCATCGACGCCGGCTCCACCACCACCAAGATGGTGCTCATCGCCCCAGGCGGCGGGCTGCTCTATACTTATTACCACTCCAACTTAGGCAACCCAGTGGCCATCGTGCTGGAGCAGCTACAGGAGATCTACAGGCTGTGTGGCGACCGCATCACCATAAAAGGCTCCGCTGTTACCGGATATGGCGAGGACCTCATTAAGAACGCCTTCTCCTGCGACCTGGGGCTGGTGGAGACGGTGGCCCACTACAACGCCGCCCGGCACTTCAACCCGGACGTGGATTTCATCATCGACATCGGCGGCCAGGATATGAAG
>CAJLWS010000220.1 GCA_905210385.1 uncultured Eubacteriales bacterium
CCTACCGTGACCGCGAGGGCGTCAAGACCCCCTTCCTGGAACGGGAACTGCTGGAGGAATACGCCCAGCAGAAGGGCCTGGAATAAGCGCTCTCCTTTTAGAACAAACAAAAAAGAAGGCTGCTGCACCGTGTGTGCAGCAGCCTTCTTGCGTTGTGTTAGGGTGCCGGAAGGGGAGATCAGATCTCCTTCTTCAGGGTCTCGCCCATGATGTAGCCGTAGGTCAGAGCGGCGTCAAAGCCCATGCCGTACTGCTTGGCGTCCTTCTCCTCGATGGAGCCGCAGACGTCGCCGGCAGCGTACAGGCCGGGGATGGCCTTCTTCTCCTCGTTCAGCACATGGCAATCGGTGTCGATGGCCAGACCAGCGGTGGTCAGGTAGAAGGTGGGGTCCACACGGATAGCCCACAGGCCGTCACGGGTCTCGATGTAGGGGCAGTTGCGGCGGCCGAACTCATCGGGCTCGCCAGCCAGAGCGGCGGCGTTGTTGGCCTCGATGGAGTCTGCCAGGTTGGGCAGGTTCAGCTCCTCAGCAGCCTTCTCCACGCTGTCGTAGTGGACAGCCTCGCCCTTCTCGAACATAGCCACATAGCCGTTGAAGCCGTAGGACTCGCTGTCGCGCAGCTTCACAGCAGAAGCCTCGTCGAACACATAGTAGAAGGTATCGCCGTTGTCCTTGTTCAGCTTAGCCTTAGCCATGGTGTAGTGGTTGTCGGAGATGATGTTGCCGATGTTGTCACCACGGACGTTGACCATGATGCCAGGGGCAGACTGGTGGATGAAGGCCAGCTCAAACTTGCTCTTGTAGCTGGACAGGAAGGCGGGCAGAGCGCGGTTTTCGCACTCCACATAGCCGCCGGCGTCGATACCCATCTGGATGCCCTCGCCAGTCATGCTGGAAGCGCAGTTGAAGAAGAAGTCGGCGTAGTCGGGGTTGTACTTCTTCAGCATCTCGGGGTTCTTGGCAAAGCCGCCGGATGCCAGGCACACAGCCTTACCACGGAGGGTGTAGCTTGCGCCGTTGTCGCCCTTAGCGTGGAAGCCCACCACACGACCGCTTTCGTCCTTGATCAGGTCGGTGACGCTGGTGGAGTAGATGATCTTGCCCTTCTCGTACTTCTCCACACGCTGTGCCATGAACATCATAGCGTAGCCTGCGCCGCCCTCGTAGCAGCCGGGAGCCAGGTAGGGGGTAGAAGCACCGTACTGGGTAGCACTCTCGTAGTTGCCCATGGTGTTGAAGCCGATGCCGATGCCTGCCATCCAGTCCACCAGATCACCGGCGACGGTGTACTGCTTGGTCATGTAGGGCATTTCACCGTTGAAGAACTCGGTGCGGTGGTACTTCTCCATGGTCTGCCAGAAGTTCATCATGCCCTCCAGCGTGCCCATGGCAGAGCTGCGGAAGCTGCCGTCCACGTCGTAGTTGTACTGCAGCTTGGAGCCTGCGGTGGCAACGCCGCCGTAGGTCATGGACATGGAGCCGCCGGGGATATCGCGCTTCTCCACCAGAATGACGCTGTAGCCGGCCTCCAGCAGGCGGCAGGCGCAGGTCAGGCCGGAGGTGCCGGCACCCATGATGACCACATCAGCCTCTTCCTCGATGACCTCGTTGGAGGTCTCCAGGGTGACTTCCTTGGAGAAGTCGTCCACGTTGTAGCCAGCCAGCTCGATGGCCTCCTTCACGGCAGCCTTCACAGCCATGGAGGTGATGGAGGAACCACGCAGGTTGGGCACGTTGATGCTCTGGTGCTCGACGATGGCGGCGGGGATGCGGGAGCAGGCATAGTTGCCGATGCCGATGGTCTCCTCGTGGGACAGCACCTCACAAGCGGTGATCTTGCCCTCAAAGAAGGTGGTAGCCACATGGACCCAGCTCTCGTGGCCCATAGCCTTGGTGACGTACTTGCCGTCCACAGGGCTGGAGGGCTTGGTAACAGCGGAGGCTGCCTCAGAGGATGCAGCACTGGAAGCAGGAGCACTGGTGGTGCTGGAAGCGGTGTTGCCACAAGCGGTCAGCAGACCGGCAGCAGCTGCGCCCATGGTGCCCATAGCGGCACCGCGCATAAAGTTGCGGCGAGAGATCTTAGACATAGTAGTTTGCCTTTCTTTCTTTCTTTCTTCTTGTTCTTCTAATAGGTTCTTCTTCGTTTTCTTCTGTTCCATCGTATGTTTTGAACATTGACATGATTATAGCAAAGTTTCGCTCTGCTGTAAAATCGAAAAAAATCCAGGATTTATCAAAAATGTTTATAAATCAATGGCCGCTTTACCACAGAAAAGAAATCCGCTATAATAAAAGAAGTACAAGTTTTGCAGGGATGGGGGCAAGTTCTATGACCATTTACCAATTGGAGTGCTTTATTGCCGTAGCAGAGGAGCTGAATTTCAGCGCAGCGGCCCAGCGGCTGTTCACCACCCAGCCTGCCATCACCTACCAGATCAACACCCTGGAAAAGGAGACGGGGCTCCACCTGTTCGACCGCACCACCCGGCGCACCAAGCTCACCGCCGCCGGCCAGTCCTTTTACCTGGACATGGTGCAGATGACCAGTTTTGGCCGCCAGGCCCTGAAAAAGGCCCAGGATATCCAGGCCGCAGACCGATCCCATCTGGTGGTGGGGCTGCGGCAGCTCTTTGATTACGGCACCTTTGCCCGCATCCTGGCAGAGTACCAGCGGCAGTACCCCAATGCCCAGGTGGAAGTGATCCCCCAGAGCAACCGCCGCCCTCTGGAGGAACTGCGGTCCGGCCAGCTGGATATCGGCTTTTTTTACGCCACTGAGCATTCCAGCGACCGGGATGTCTCCTTTACGCCCCTGTTCTCCCTGGCCTATTATGTGCTTATGAACCCCAACTGCCCCCTGGCAGACCGCAAGGCCCTGCACCTGGCGGACCTGAAGGGCCAGAGCGTGGTGTCCTCCGGAGCCTTTGACAGCTTCCTTTCTGCCTGCCAGGGCCCCTCCCTGGAGGAGCTGGCCCAGGTGGGGGTGGATTGCAGCAAGATCACCCCCAGCTTTGAGGGGGCTTTGATCATGATCACCATGGGCACCGCCATGTCCATCGTGCCCTGTCTGGACGATGCAGTGATCCCGGGCATCACCAAGGTACCTTTGCTGGATTACCCCCCGGTGACGGTGGAGATCGCTGCCATGCGCCACACGCCCCGGCTGGAGGTGCAGTCTTTTATCGAGATCGCCAAGCGGAAATACAG
>CAJLWS010000221.1 GCA_905210385.1 uncultured Eubacteriales bacterium
CCGGCCTATGGCCGGCGGATGACCGTTTCCCTTTTGACACCACCTCAGGAAAGGTCGGGTGGAGGATTCAAATAGAGAGAATGCCCAAATGTTCCAGCAGAATTTTTAGACCGATGAGGATAAGGACGGCGCCGCCGAAAAATTCTGCCTTGGATTTGTAGCGGGCTCCGAATAGGTTCCCCATCTTGACGCCCACGGCGGAGATGGTGAAGGTGACCACACCGATGAGGGCCACAGCCAGCAAGATGCTTACATTCAAGAAGGCGAAGGTGATTCCCACAGCCAGTGCGTCGATGGAGGTAGCCACCGCCAGCAGGAACATCACGCCGAAGGACAGGGAGGGATCGCAGTTCTCATCATCGCCCTGCAGGCCCTCCCGGATCATGTTGCCGCCGATGATGGACAGCAGCACAAAGGCCACCCAATGGTCCACAGACTGGACCAGGCCGGAAAAGGCGGAGCCCAACAGCCAGCCCAGGGCGGGCATCAGGGCCTGAAACAGGCCGAACCAGACGCCCACCAGCAGGGCCTGCTGCAGCTTCAGCGTCCGTAGGGACAGCCCCTTGCATACAGCTACGGCAAAAGCATCCATAGCCAGGCCTACGGCTAGGATCAAAAGTTCCGGAAAGCTCATGTTCAGTCACATCCTATGGTAGAGGTTATGTCAGGGAATAAAAAAAGAGACCATATCCGCAAAAGCGGATAAGTCTCATCATGAAAGGCCCGGCCAGGCGGTGTTCCGCCAGTGTGTTGACCGGGTCACGGCATGGGAATGGGCCGCCGACTACTCCCTTATCAAGCGGTATTGTACCGGCTGAAACCGAAGTTTGTCAACGATAACTATGAAAATAGACGGCGATTCCGCAAAAAAAGAAAAGTGGCAGAAAGCTTACGCTCAGGAATATCTGAGAAGCAATGGCACGTTAAGAGAAGCGCCCCTAAGGCCACAGTTCCTGCAGGGAAGTGGAGAAGCATAGATCGAGGGGAAGATAAGAAAAGGTCTCCCGCCGGTGATTACCTCCGCTGTATGATGAGCTTTCAAAGGAGTGTGCCGCCGACGGCAAGAAGTCCAGACGATCTAAACTTCATCAGGGGGCGGAGGCGGGACGGAGACGAGCAGACCGCCCCACTAATAAGCAGGACAGCACGGCAATCTGCCGTGCTGTCCTGCGAGATACGATGGTTCTTCTGCAGATGCGCGGCAAATCAATCGCCTAAGCCAGCTTCGGCTTCGGTCAGGAGGGCTTCTTGGGCAGCTTATGCTTGGTGCCGTCGGGTTCCACCAAGTAGGTGTTGTCCAACTGGGCGGTGAGGCTGGCCTTCACGCTGTCGATATACTCCCGCCGAAGGGCGGCCCGCTCCGCCTGCTCCTCCTCCGTCAGGGCCTCACCGGCCTTCACCCGGCGGGCCAGCTCGTTGATGCGGTCGATCTTTGCCTGTTCCATTACACATACCTCTCAATCTCAATGATGATGCGGCCCTTTCGGGACTGGCCACCCACGGTTTTCAGAATGCATTTGCCCAGCCCCCGACAGGTGAGCACGTCCCCCTCCGCCACCGCCTTGTCCCCCTTGGTACACTCCCGGTGGTTGACGGATACCCGGCCGGCGGAGATCAGGTCGGCGGCCTTGCCCCGGGCGATGGAGAAGCCGGAGGCCAACACCGCATCCAGCCGCAGGGCAGCCACCGTGTCGTGGACCAACTTCACTTGGACAGGGGCTGGGGAGAGCTGGGTCAGGAGAATCTCCCGCAGCCTCAGCCGGGCCCGCCCGGCCTGGTCAAACTGGGAGAGGAGGATGGGGGCGGCCTCCTTCAGGACCACGATCTGGGCCCTGTCCTCCAGAATCAGGATGTCCCCCACCTTCTCCCTGGTCAGGCCGATGCCCATGAGGCCGCCCAGGATGTCCCGGTGGCTCAATTCTGCGCTGGCAGGGAAGGCGGCCTCGACGGCGGCCAGCTCCTCCCCGGCGTCATAGTCCTCCGCCTCCTGCCAGTCGGGGAGGAAGATGCAGATGGTCCGCTCCGCCCCCTCATAGCCCCCGGTGAACAGGCATTTGGGGTGACCGGAGGCGGCCAGGAGGGGCTCCGCCGCCGCCCGCTGGGCAGGGGAGAGAAACTGGGTGGTGCAGGGAATGGATCGGCGCTGGGCCCGCTCCATCTGGTCCAGCACCCGGGCTAGCACCACTCGCTCCTCTGGGTCCTTGGAGAATTTGTTGAGTAGTTCTGTCTTGTTCATCGTGGTGGGCTGACCTCCTTTCCGTTGCGCCCGAGGAGGGCAGGTTCCGCCTGACGGCGGGGGACGGCGCTCCGCTGGGGTTACTTTCTCCCCGATGAGAAAGTAACCAAAGAATCTCCCAAAGGGGGAAGCCCCCCCTTGGGTATCCCCCCAGCCCTTCCGAGGGAGGTGCGTTCTTTTCCTTCCGGTGCGGGGTAAGCCGCGTACTCCCTACCCCCCACCTTCCGCTGCTGCTGGTTTGCACGGGAATAGAACTTCTCATTTGCCCACGGGGCGCGCCTGGTCCGGTGCGGCCCTGGAGGTGGCAAACCCCCGCCCAGCGCCCGGTCAGGCGTCCAATGGGGTGCGCGAGGCCACCGAAAGCAAGCTCGCACAAGGCCGGAGGCCGCCGATGGAACCGCCCACGCTGTCGTACGTTGCCCGCCGGAAAGAGAAGTTTGCACTCCTGCTGACGCCCCCGCAGCCCTTATCTGGGTTTCTTAAGGGGAAAATCCTGCGTGCGAGGGGCGCACTTGGCCCCGAGCTAAGCCGAATTTTCATCCCTTAAGGGTGTCTTTGCCTACTTTCTGCACAAGCAGAAAGTAGGTCGCCCTCAGGCGAAACCTTATACCGCCACGCTCCTCTGGGCGTTGTACAGCTGGGCGTACTCCCCGCCGGAGGCCAGGAGCTGCTCATGGGTGCCCTCCTCCACGATGCGGTGTTCATCCACTACGATGATGCGGTGGGCGTTGCGGATGGTGGACAGCCGGTGGGCGATGATCAGGGTGGTCCTCCCCTTGGCCAGCTCGTCGAAGGCTCCCTGGATGCGGGCCTCGGTCACCGAGTCCAGAGCGGAGGTGGCCTCGTCCAGGATGAGGATAGGGGGATTCTTCAGGAAGATCCGGGCAATGGAGACCCGCTGCTTCTGCCCGCCGGAGAGCATGACCCCCCGCTCCCCCACATAGGATTGGAACCCGTCGGG
>CAJLWS010000222.1 GCA_905210385.1 uncultured Eubacteriales bacterium
CGATCCGCTCCTGGATGCGGGCGGACTTGGTCTCCAGGTATCGCTGGTTGTCAAATCCAATCTCTCTCATCATGCGCTCTTTGGACGCCGGAAAGCTCCGGCGCCATCCCCCCTCTCTCCTCGTTCCCCAAAATTTTACCACAGCCGCCGAAAGGGAACAAGAGCCTTTTTCCATCTCAAGCCTATCCGGAAGCAATAAAAAAGCACCCTCTGCAGGATCGCGCAGCTTGCCGAAAAAACCTCGCAGGGTTTGCGCCTATAGGCGCAAACCCTGCGGAACTGTTTCGCGAGCTGCCAGAGTCCTGGATAAAAATAGCCGGGAGAGGAAGCTCCTCTCCCGGAAGGCTTTCTTAATCGGTCACGTAGGGTAACAGGGCCACGTAGCGGGCACGCTTGATGGCCTCGGTCAGCTGGCGCTGATGCATGGCGCAGGTGCCGGTGGTACGGCGGGGCAGGATCTTGGACCGCTCGGACAGGTACCGCTTGAGCTTGGCCGCGTCCTTGTAGTCGATGTGCTCCACCTTGTCCACGCAGAAGGCGCAGACCTTGCGGCGTTTACGGTTGCCGCGGGGCTTCACATTATCCATAGCCATAATGGCAAAACCTCCTTATTGGGCTCCTTCCGATATCAGAAGGGCAGGTCGCCGTCGTCATCGGTCAGCTCGGCAAACTGGTCATCGCTGCCGGAGGGGATGCCGTAGTCGACGGGCGCGGGGGCGGCGGGCCGGGCAAAGCCGCTCCCACCGCTGTCGCCGTCCCGCTTGGAATCGCCGAAATAAATATTATCGGCAACCACTTCCGCAGAGCGGCGCTTGCCACCGTCCCGATCGGTCCAGTCCCGGATCTGGAGGCGGCCTTCCACCACGGCCATACGGCCCTTGGTGAAGTATTTGGAAACAAATTCCGCAGTGTTGCGCCAAGCCACGATATCAATGAAATCCGTGGTCCGCTCACCGCCATCGCGGCTTCTGAAATCCCGGTCCACAGCCAGAGAGAAGGAAGCCACGGGGGTCCCCGCCTGGGTGTGGCGCAGCTCGGGATCTCGGGTCAGCCGCCCCATGAGAATGATGCGGTTTAGCATGTTTCCTTCCCTCCTCACACGTCCTTGCTGACGATGATGGAGCGCATGATGCCGGTGTTGATACGCATCAGACGGTCCAGCTCTGCAGGAAACGCGGGGTCGGCGGCGAAGGTCATCAGGACGTAGTAGCCCTCGTCCAGGTCGTTGATGAGGTAGGCCAGCTTGCGCTTGCCCCACTCCTCCACCTCGGTAACCGTGCCGCGGCTCTCGGCCAGCTCCTTGAAACGGGCCACCAGAGCGGCGGTCTCTTCCTCACCCAGGGTGGGGTTGATCACGTACAGCACCTCGTAGTTGCCGGTCAGTTTTGCCATTTTCTTTGCACCTCCTTATGGACATATGGCCTCCGGTCCTCTGCCGGAGGCAAGGATGTTCCGCCGTCTGATCCTGAGACGGCAGGCTAAATTATTATAGCTGAAATTCTCCGTTTGTCAAGGCTTTTGCGGGCAAAAATTTGCGATTTGCGCCCGGTTCTTGTTTTTTCCCTCCATATGCGCTATGATTGCGTCATGCCACTCTTTTCCCCTGAGGTGATTTCCATGCCGGACATCCAGCAGCGCCTAAACTGCCTGCTTCAGCTGGCCATCCAACAGGCTCGGGCGGCGGACATTCCCGTGTCCTCCCGCATCTCTCCCTCCGTGCAGCTCAACTGCCGGGCCAAAACCCGGCTGGGCTGCTGCCGCGCCACCCGGGAGGGACACATCATCGAGGTGTCCTCCGCCCTGGGGGAGGCGGACGACCAGAATCTGATCCAGGTGCTGGCCCACGAGGTGCTCCACACCTGTCCCGGCTGCGCCAACCATGGCCCCCGGTGGCGATACTGGGCGGAGCGGATGACCCAGGCCTACGGCTACCGCATCCAGCGCACCGGCAGCTACCAGGCCCTGGGGCTGAGTGATCCCCGCCCGGTGCGGTACCTGGTCGTCTGTTCCCGGTGTGGCCGGGAGATCCCCCGGATGAAACGCTCCTTCCTGGTGGACCACCCGGAACGGTACCGCTGTCGGTGCGGGGGGATACTCCAAGTCCTGCCCCAGACCCCGAAGAGCTAGGCGTCCAGACGGGAAGAACCCGAGATCCAGAGTCCGCCCCGCCTGGTTCTCCTAAACTTTCTCGAAAATCGCTTCCCTTTTTGCAGGAGGTCGTACGCCCCTTGGTCATTTTTTCAGTCCTGTTCATCCCTCCATCTTTGGTGAACAAAGAGATTGTTAATTCTAAAACTCTTGCGTTGCAATGCTTTTTTTCAGAAACGCCCGGTGAACAAAGTTTTGTTCACCGGGCGTTGTTCACTTTCCAGCAGGAAGGGGATAAAATCTTGTGCAGCTTTTCCTGCAAATTTCCTTTGACGGATTCCATCCTAGGAGATATACTGCGCACATTGAGAGCAATCCGCTCCCTCTATCCATCCGCCCGCAGCAAAATCCGGTGATCCCGGTCGGGGTCATAGTCCAGGGACATCAGTTCCATGGCCACCTCCACTGCGGCAGCCGCCCGGACCCGGTTGGGCACGGAGATGACCGTCACCCCCGGCGGGAACAAGTGATCCGTCCCCAGAGCGGAGATGACCGCCAGGTCCTCCGGCGGGAAGCACCTGCAGGCCTCCACGGCCAGCAGGTCGCCCACCACTACCCCCTTCCGCCCCCGGTGAGCCTCCAGGAAGGGCCGCACATCCCGGTTGATATTGAGAAAAATGTCCTCCGGTGGGGTGGACTTGGTCAGCTCCCGGAGCAGGGTCCCGCTGCGCACCCCCTCTAGCACAAGGAAGGGCCGGGGTTCGTCCAGCAGATCCGCCGCTTGCCGCAGCAGGGACGGATAGTCGGGCAGCACCTTATAATAGAGGGGATCGTCATTGTCGCTGTCCACGAAGATGATGGGCTGCACGCAGGGAGGGTCCAGGCCGGCCACGGAGCCGCTGCCCCGGTCCAGCATGAACAGCAGACCCGGGGACAACTCCTGGATCTGCCGCCACCGCTGGGTCAGGCTGTCCGCCTCCAGGATACAGGCGGTCACCCCATGGGCGGCCAGCTGACCGGACAGCTCACAGGCCAGGTCCATCAGAGCCACCCGGCGGCCCAACCC
>CAJLWS010000223.1 GCA_905210385.1 uncultured Eubacteriales bacterium
CACCACCGCCAGCCGCACCCTGGGCACCCAGATGAAGGCTACCGGCGAGGTGATGGCCATTGCCAACTCCTTCGAGGGGGCGCTGATGAAGGCCATCCGCTCCCTGGAGCTGAACGTGCGGGCCCTGAAGCTGGACAAGCTGGAGGGCCTGTACACCGACGAGATCGAGGATATGCTCATCAACGTCACCGACGAGCGGCTGTTCGTGGTGGCCGAGGCCCTGCGCCGGGGCTTCTCCCCCCAGAAGATCAACTCCATCACCAAGATGGACATCTGGTTTTTGGACGGTTTCCAGCGCATCATCGACATGGAGGAGGAGCTGAAGGCCTGCCGGGGGGTGCCCGACGCGGACACCCTGCGCAGGGCCAAGGAGATGTGCTTCGCCGACAGCTACATCGGCACCCTGTGCGGCATGAAGCAGGCCGAGGTGAAGGCCCTGCGGGAGCGGTACGGCATCATCCCCTCCTTCAAAATGGTGGACACCTGCGCCGCCGAGTTCGACGCGGTCACCCCCTACTACTACTCCTCCTACGACGGGGAGAACGAGGCGGTGGAGACCGGGGAGGACGGCCGGAAAAAGGTGCTGGTGCTGGGCTCCGGGCCCATCCGCATCGGACAGGGCATCGAGTTTGACTACTGCTCGGTCCACTCCGTGTGGGCCCTTAAGCGGCTGGGCTGCGAGACCATCATCGTCAACAACAACCCGGAGACGGTGTCCACCGACTTCGATGTGGCCGACAAGCTGTACTTTGAGCCTCTCACCGCCGAGGACGTGCAGAACATTGTGGAGCAGGAGAAGCCCTGGGGCGCCGTGGTGCAGTTCGGCGGCCAGACCGCCATCAAGCTGGCCAAGGCCCTCACCGACATGGGAGTGCGCATTCTGGGCACCTCCTCCGACGGGGTGGACGCCGCCGAGGACCGGGAGCGGTTCGACGAGATCCTCAACCAGTGCCGTATCCCCCGGGCCAAGGGCAAGACGGTGTTCACCACCGAGGAGGCCCTGGCCGCCGCCAATGAGATCGGCTACCCCGTGCTGGTGCGTCCCTCCTACGTGCTGGGAGGCCAGGGCATGGAGATCGCCTACAACGACCGGAACATCCGGGACTTCATGAAGATCATCAACCAGACGGTGCAGGGGCAACCCATCCTGGTGGACAAGTACCTCATGGGCCGGGAGGTGGAGGTGGACGGCGTGTTCGACGGGGAAGACATCCTCATCCCCGGCGTCATGGAGCATGTGGAGCGGGCGGGCGTCCACTCCGGGGACTCCATCTCCGTCTATCCCCCCATCCATGTGGAGGATAAGCACAAGCAGACCATTGAGCGGTACACCTATGACCTGGCAAAAGCCCTGGGGGTCATCGGCCTGATCAACATCCAGTTCATCATCTACAACGATGAGGTGTATGTCATTGAGGTCAACCCCCGCTCCTCCCGCACCATTCCCTACATCTCCAAGGTCACCGGCGTGCCCATCATCGACCTGGCCACCAAGGTGATGATGGGGCAGAAGCTGCGCGACCTGGGGTACGGCACTGGTATCTACAAGCAGGCGGACTACTATGCGGTGAAAATGCCCGTGTTCTCCTTTGAGAAGCTCACCGACGTGGATACCGGCCTGGGCCCCGAGATGAAGTCCACCGGCGAGGTGCTGGGCCTGGCCGAGTCCTTCCCCCAGGCCCTGCTCAAGGCCTTCAAGGGGGCCAACATGCGGGTGCCCAAGCGGGGCGGGCGCATCATCATCACCGTCAAGGACGAGGACAAGCGGGAGATCGTGGGCATCGCCCGGGGCTTTGCCGATATGGGCATTGAGATTTTGGCCACTGACGGCACCTGTCAGGTGCTCCAGGCAGCCGACGTGCCCTGCACCCGGGTGGCCCGGGTGTCCGAGGCCCACCCCAACATCCTGGACATGATCTCCTCGGGCACCATCGACCTGGTCATCAACACCCCCACCAAGGGCCGGCGGCACGACACCGACGGCTTCAAGATCCGCCGGGCCACGGTGGAACACTCGGTGGGCTGCGTCACCGCCATCGACACCGCCCGGGCCATGCTCACCGTCCGGGAGCAGAGCCGGAGCGTGGACCTGCGCCCCATTGACACCACCAAGATCTGACAGGACAAGGCAAATCTCTGAAAAGCAGAACAGCTTTACAGGGGTGGAAACTTGAAAAATTGCGGGGAACGAAACAGAAAGAAAAGGGGAGAAGTCCCATGGAACATCAAATGGTAATCGTCCTGGACTTTGGCGGGCAGTACAATCAGCTCATCGCCCGCCGTGTCCGTGAGTGCGGGGTGTACTGCGAGGTCAAGCCCTACACCACCCCCCTGGCCCAGCTGAAGGCCATGGACCCCATTGGCATCATCTTCACCGGCGGGCCCAACTCGGTCTACCTGGCCGACTCCCCCAAGGTGGATCCCGAGATCTTCACCTGGGGGGTGCCCATCCTGGGCATCTGCTACGGGTGCCAGCTCATGGCCCACCTGCTGGGCGGTCAGGTCACCGAGGCCCAGGATGACACGGCCCGGGAGTACGGCAAGACCGTCACCTACTACGACACCGCCTGCAAACTGTTCCAAGGCCTGCCGGAGCAGGGTATCTCCTGGATGAGCCACGGGGACTACATGGCCAAGGTGCCCGAGGGCTTCACCCTCGCCGCCCGCTCGGATGCCTGCCCCAACGTGGCCATCGCCGACGAGGCCCGGGGCTTTTACGGCGTGCAGTACCACCCGGAGGTCAACCACACGGAGCACGGTACCGACATGATCCGTAACTTCCTCTATGAGGTGTGCCATGCCGTCGGGGACTGGACCATGGGGGACTACAAGCGCACCGCTGTGGCCGCCATCCGGGAAAAGGTGGGGGGCGGCCGGGTGCTGCTGGCCCTGTCCGGCGGGGTGGACTCCTCTGTGGCCGCAGCCTTGCTGGCCGAGGCCGTTGGGGAGCAGCTCACCTGCGTCTTCGTGGACCACGGCCTCATGCGGAAAAATGAGGGGGACGAGGTGGAGGCCGCCTTCGACCAGTGGGCCATGAATTTTGTCCGGGTGGACGCGGAGGAGCGGTTCCTGTCCAAGCTGGCCGGGGTGCCCGAGCCGGAGCGCAAGCGCAAGATCATCGGCGAGGAGTTCATCCGGGTCTTCGAGGAGGA
>CAJLWS010000224.1 GCA_905210385.1 uncultured Eubacteriales bacterium
ATGAGGCCGGGGGCGTAGGTCACCGCCACCGCGTCGATGTCCTGTTTGGAAATCCCCGCCTGGCGCAGGGCCTCGTCGGCCAGGCCCACGATGGCCTCCACATGCTGCCGGGAGGCGATCTCGGGCACCACGCCGCCGTAGATGGCGTGCATATCCGCCGACGAGGCGATGACCGAGGACAGCACCGTCCGGCCGTCCTGTACCACCGCGGCGGCTGTCTCGTCGCAGGAGGATTCAAATGCTAAGATATTCAACAAAATCACGCTTTCCCTATAAAATGGTTGTATGTGTTTTATCCGGACCCCTTGGGCCTCCGCCGCAGTTTCAGCTCCACGCCGTTTTCCCGGGCGTGCGCCTGGAGCAGCCCGGCGGCCTGGGCTGCCCGCTCCTCGACAGTCAAGTCCGGCGGGAGAATGGCCAAATGTTCCATGGCCTGACGCAGATCGTCCAGCGGCAGCAGGTTGGCCGCCAGGCAGTAGAGGGTCTTGCGGCGGCCGTCATTGTACCCAGCTAGCAGGGCGGACAGAATGGCCCGTTTTTCCGCCAGTTCTTGCCCATAGGCGGCAGGGCCCGTGTCCCGGCAGCGCTCCAGGTCAGCCCGGCGGCGGAGGTGGGTGATGAAGCTGTCGTAGGGCTCGTCCCCGGGGCTGCGCTCACAGGGGAAATCGGCGCACTGCCAGCAGTATGTGACTGCCCCGTGTTCCAGCGAGCACCGGGCGATGGCGCAGGGCTGGTTGCCCGCCCCGCCACCGCAGCCGGGACAGTGGCCGCCTAGCTGCATGGGGCACAGGGCGCAGTTCAGCCCGCACAGGGAAAAACGCAGGTCCTCTCGCTGAAAGCCTTTCATGGATCAGCCCTCCTGGCAGTCGTGTAAGATGGGGGCGGTCAAAACCACGCCGCCTTCCCGTCCCGGAACTGGGGGACAGGGCCGTTGGCATAGGGGTCATAGCGGTTCAGGTTCCAGCCAAACTCTTGCAGACGAACGATCTGCCCATCGCCGTTCCACCACACCAGGGAGAGGCCGTCAAATTCCTCCACCCGGCCGTCGTCCATGGCGTTTTTGAAATACCACTCCACCACCGTCTGCTCCCCCTTGTGGAAGAACTGCCTGATGTCCCAGGCCAGCACCCGGCCCCGGCTGTTCCACTCGGTAAACCAGTGGCGGATGGTCTGGGCGCCGTGGTACTCCGGGCCCCAGCTCTCGATATACACCCCGTCGGGGGCGAACAGCTCCAAAATGCCCTCGTCCGTCTGGCACAGCCACATCTGGAACCAGCGGCGGAGCTTGTCCTCACGCTCACGTTCCGTCATGGGAACACCTCCTCATCCTCCTCCAGCCAGGCGGGGGCGGAGCGGACAGCCTCCCCCGGACGGAGGGGGAGCTGAATATACCGCTCCATATGTTTGGGAGAGAAGTAGTCGGCGTACACGCTGCGGTGAAGGGCCTCCACCTTCCGGTCGTCCGTCTCAGGCCCGAGATACAGGCTTTTGAAGTGCACCCCGAACAGGGCGGTGTCGTAGTCCAGCACCCGGAAGCCGTTGCGCTCATAGAAGGCGACGCGCCGCCGGCGCAGGTCGTTCTCCGCCTCATCGTCGGCATCCGGGGCCTCCGCCTCCCCGAAGAGCTGGCCGTATCGCTGGGCCAGCAGGGGGAGGATGTGGGTGCCCAGTCCCCCGTTGCGCTTGCCCCGGAGCACCCCCAGGTACTCCAGCAGGGCCCCCTGGCGGGATTGGGGCAGCCACAGCATGGCGTAGCCCAGGGGCTCCTCCCCATCGTCGGTGATCAGCAGCGGGTCGTACTGGCCCCGGTCCATCAGCCGGTGCATGGCCCGCAGGGGCTTGAGCTCCGCTTTCGGGAAGTCGAACACCATCTCGGTGCAGTACAGATCAGTCAGTTGTTCTTTGTTCAGAAGATTCAGTTTCATGATCAAACTCCAGTGTCATCAGAATCGCGTCCTCTTTGGGATCGTCATAGTAGTTCTTCCGCCGCCCCGCCTCTCGGAAGCCGTGCTTGGCATACAGAGCGATGGCGGGGGCGTTGGATGCGCGCACCTCCAGGGTGAGGAAGGCCAGCTTGGCCCGCCCGAACCGCACCAGGGCGGCGATGAGCTCATCGGCCACCCCCTGGCGGCGGAATTGGGGAGCCACCGCCACATTGTTGATATAGCCCTCGTCCAGCACGGTGTTCACCCCGGCGTAGCCCAGCACCGTGCCGTTCTCCCCTTCCGCCACGATCACGGCGGAGGCGTCGTTCCACAGCTCCTGGAGGAGCAGCTCCTCGCTCCAGGGGTGGGAGAAGCAGGTCCGTTCCAGCTCGGCGATCTGGGGAATGTGTTCGGCGGTCATGGTGGTCAAGTGGTAGTTCATGGCGTTTCTCCCTCCCCCGCCCGGATCACCGGACTGGTGGACCACTCTGTCCCGCAGGGCAAAGGATCTTTCCGGCACAGGTTGAAAAAGTCGGTGCACCTCGCCTCCAGCTCCAACAGGGGAATGCCGTGGCCGGCGGCGGGCTTTGTGATCACCGGTAGGGGGGTGTCCAACCGACGCAGCATCGCAAGGCCGGTCCGGTTGGCCCCCAGTACCCGCAGATAGGGGGGATGCTCCGGCCGGTCCGCCGCCTTTAACCCCAGGCATGCCCACAGCACGCAGCGGCGGATGCGGGCATGAGCGTACCGCTTGGTCTTGGCTAACTGGTACAGCTCCTCCAATCCCACCGCCTGGCGGCAGGCCCGGTACAACCGATTGGCCAGTCCCTCCCCGCAGTCGGGCAGGGCGGCAAAGTCCGGCCGCTCCCGCTCCCGCAGGCGGGAGAGCACACCTCGTTCATTGTACCGCAGAGACGCGGGGTTGTCCATGGGCAGTTTGCCCCCATGGATCTGCTCTCGGAGGTGGGAGGCGGAGGGGTAGTCCGGGTGGTCTCCTCCGTCGTGGCCCGCCCCCACCCGGGGAACAGCCACCACCTGGGGGGCGAAGTCCAGCCGCCGGGCGGCCCGGAGGTACTCCACCCCCAGGTTGTCGTTGGGGCTGGCCAGACAGGTCGCCCCCGCCTCCCCCAACAGTGTCCGGGCCGCCAGATGCCGGCACCGGGCGAAGGGCAGCCCCCGGTCCAGGTAGCCCCGCAGGACCTGGCGGTACGCCCCGCTGTCCAGG
>CAJLWS010000225.1 GCA_905210385.1 uncultured Eubacteriales bacterium
GACGGGGACACCGACTATGAGCCTCCCGATGAGGGCCCTTATGTGGACGGTGACACCGACTATGAGGACCGGGATGACGGCGATGACCGGGACGACGATGACGACGACCGGGACGATGACGATGACGACGATGATGACGACGGCGATGATGACGGAGAGCGGGATGACGACGATTAAAGCAGAAAAATTTCCGCCGCGGCCCCGGTTTTGGAGACCGGCCGCCGTATCCTCCCTGTGTCAGCCGAAGAAGAGGAAAAAAGTTTTTCCCAGGCCCCGGTTTTTCGGCAGCGGCTCCGTAATCTAAAAGCAGAACACACAAACCAAACACCCTTTTCAAGGAGATGAATGAAATGAAACAGAACATCCGCACCAAATGGTTTGCCCTGACCCTGACCGCCGCCCTGGCCCTGACCACTCTGACCGCCTGCGGGAACGGCGCCGGCACGGCGTCCCTCCCCGAGACCCCCGGCACCAGCGCCCCCCTCCTGGAAGAGAGCGGCGGCGTGGCCGGCACCGTCCTGCTGAGCGTGAACCCGGAGATCGAGATGGACTATGACGATCTGGGCAACGTGGTGGCCCTCACCGGCCGCAACCAGGAGGCCCAGACCCTGCTGGCCTCCTACACCGGCTACCAGGGCCGGCCCTGTACCCAGGTGGTGGGAGAGCTGGTGGACGAGATCAATGCCCTGGGCTATTTCGACGCCACCGTGGGCGGCCACGAGAAGAACATCATCCTGAAGCTGGAGCGGGGCTCCGCCTATCCCAGTGACCAGTTCCTGAGCGAGCTGGCCGAGGCGGTCCGGCTGGTGGTGGAGACCGACCAGATCGGCTCCCAGGCCGTGACCCTGGACCAAGACGACTACGACGACGCCTACGGGGACAAGGGGTACATCAACGCCTCCGCCGCCCAGAGCATCCTCTCCACCCAGCTGGGCCGGGACGACCTGCAGTTTGTGGAGAAGGAGTACGACCTGGACGACGGGGAGTACGAGGTGGAGTTCGTCCTGGACGGCGTAGAGTACGAGTACGAGGTGAACGCCTACACCGGCAAGGTTACCGAGATGGACGCGGAGTTCCAGGACTATGACGACACCGACTACGGCCCGGGCAGCGATGGGATCACCGATTACGGCGTGACTGACTACGACGACACGGATTACGGCCCCAACGCGGACGGGATCACCGACTACGACGACACCGACTACGGCCCCAACGCGGATGGGATCACCGATTACGACGATACCGACTACGGTCCCAATGCCGATGGCATCACCGACTACGACGACTGGGGCGATGACGACGACTGGTACGGCGACCCCACCGGCGAGGATCACTGGGACGACGATGACGACGGCGGGGACGACACGGACTACGACGACCGGGACGACGATGACGACTGGGACGACGATTGGGACGACTGAGCCCCTCCGCCTGCGCCACGAGGTCAAGCACCAGATCTCTCCCCAGGAGGATCTGGTGCTTACCTCCCGGCTGGGGAAGCTCTTTCCCCGGGACAGCCACGCCGGGCCGGACGGCTCCTACCGGGTGACCAGCCTATATTTCGACACCCCCTACGACGCCGCCCTCCGGGAGAAGCTGGACGGAGTGGACCGGCGGGAGAAGTTCCGCCTGCGATACTACGGGGAGCGCCCGGATTTTCTCAAGCTGGAGAAGAAGTGGAAGGTCAACGGCCTGTGCGGCAAGCGTTCCGCCCGCCTGACTTTGGAGGAGGCGGAGCGGCTGCTCTCCGGGGAGGACACCTTCCTTCTGGAGCGGGGAGAGCCGCTGCTGACAGAGCTGTACCACAAGCTCCAGGGGACGCTGCTACGGCCCAGGGCGGTGGTGTGCTATGACCGGGAGGCATTCCTGTACGCCCCCGGAAACGTCCGGGTGACCCTGGACCGGGACCTGCGCACCTGCGGGGACAGCGCCGGCTTCCTGTCCCCAGGAGCCTTTCCCCTCAGGCCCCTGGAGGGGGTGACGGTACTGGAGGTCAAGTACGATGCCTTTCTCCCCGACCTGGTGCGGCTGGCCGTCCAGACGCCGGGCCGCCGGGCGGGGGCCTGTTCCAAATACGCCCTGTGCCGGCGGTTTGACTGAGAACGAAGAAAAGAGGTGTGGCTGCCATGCCCACGTTCACCTTTCAGGACATCTTCAAATCCAGCTTTCTGGAGCGGCTGGACGCGGTCTCCCTGCCGGACGCCGCCATCGCCCTGGCGCTGGCCTTCTGCCTGGGCCTGTTCATCTTCCTGGTCTATAAAAAATGCTACGCCGGGGTCATGTACGCCCCCAGCTTCGGGGTGACCCTCATCGCCCTCACCCTCATCACAACCCTGCTGATCCTGGCGGTGACCAGCAACATCGTCCTCTCCCTGGGCATGGTGGGCGCCCTGTCCATCGTCCGCTTCCGTACCGCCATCAAGGAGCCCATGGATATCGCCTTCCTGTTCTGGGCCATCGCGGCGGGCATCGTGCTGGCGGCGGGGCTGATCCCCCTGGCGGTGGTGGGCAGCCTATTTGTGGGGGTGGTGCTGCTGGTGTTCTCCCGGCAGAAGAACGGGGAGTCCCCCTACATCCTGGTGGTCCACTGTGCCGACCAGGATGTGGAGGGGCAGGTGCGCGCCCTGGTGGAGGCCCGGGTGCGGCGGCTGAATCTGAAGAGCAAGAGCGTGGCCCCGGGCCAGATCGAGCTGAACTACGAGGTGCGCCTGCGGGATGCCGACACGGAGTTCGTCAATGAGCTGGGGGCCATGGAGGGCGTGGGGAACGTGGTGCTGGTCTCCTACAACGGGGACTACATGGGGTGAGGCCATGATCCGCCACCGGCATATCGATCTTATCTGCGGCGGGGCCATCCTATTGGCCCTGGTCCTCACCGGTCTGCTCTGCTTCGGGGAGGCTCTGGGCCTCCGGCCCGCCAGCGCCGCGCCCGGGTACGCCTCCCGCCTCTTTGACGATGGCCGGGTCCACACCGTGGACCTGCGGGTGGAGGACTGGGCGGCTTTCCTCGAAAACGCCCCGGCGGAGGAGTATATCCCCTGCACCGCGGTCATCGACGGGGAGGAATTTTACCAGGTGGGCCTACGGGCCAAGGGGAACAACTCCCTCCGGCTGACGGAGGAGGATGGTCTGTCCCGGTA
>CAJLWS010000226.1 GCA_905210385.1 uncultured Eubacteriales bacterium
AGCTGCCGCTCAGGGTGGAGAGGTTGTCGGCGGGGGTAGTCTCCGGGGCGGCGGTGGTGAGGGGGGCGCCGGCGGTATAGGTAGCGGTGATGAAGGCCGCCCCATCAAAGTCCACCAGGGAGGCGATCTGGCTGTCGCACAGCAGCTGGAGGGCGGCCCGGTAGCTGGCCTTACAGCAGCAGCCCTCATCCAGCTGGGGAACTTCCGGCTTGGGGCAGGCGGGCCGGCACCAGCAGATCATGGGGGCGCCGGGCGGGCAGGTGGATTTCTCACAGCCGCAGGCGCTCTGGCTCCCGCAGCCGCAGGCGGAAGTGCCGCCGGGGCAGGAAACGGAACCCGCCCCGCAGGCGGCGGCAAACCCCTCCGCGGAGAGGGCGCCGCCGCAGCCGGGGCAGTCCCAATTGGCGTAGTTCATGAAGCACACTCCTTTCATAGTGCGGCCCGGCCAGGGAACCCGGCAGGGCCGCCTTGGTGCACTCCAGTCTATGCGCCCCAAGGGGGCTGTGTCCCTCAGAGCACGGGATATGGGGGTATACAAGATGTAGTGGACGGGAGAAAATCCGTGGGAAAATGATCACAAGATTTTGAAAATTCTCAGTGGACAAGCCGACCTGTCTGTGCTATCATAAGAAGGCACACTCGCCGGTCCGCCAGGGCCGGAGACGGATATAGATTACGAGGGGGACCCAGCCATGAAAGTGATCAAGCGGGACGGAACCACCGTCGATTTTGACCGCAGTAAAATCGTCATCGCTATCCAGAAGGCCAACGCCGCCGTGGAGGAGGCCTACCGGATCGACGAGGCCTCCATCGACGCCATCGCCGACGCGGTGGCCGCCAAGGACCGCCAGCGGCTGCTGGTGGAGGACATCCAGGACATGGTGGAGACCAAGCTGATGGCCGCGGGCAAGTACGAGCTGGCCAAGGCCTACATCATTTACCGGTACAACCGGGCCCTGGTGCGCAAGGCCAACACCACCGACGAGTCCATCCTGGCCCTGCTGCGCAACGACAACAAGGAGCTGGCGGAGGAGAACTCCAACAAGAACACCGTCATCGCCTCCACCCAGCGGGACTACATCGCCGGTGAGGTGAGCCGGGATCTGACCCGCCGTCTGCTGCTGCCCGAGAAGATCTCCAAGGCCCATGACGAGGGGGTGCTCCACTTCCACGACGCGGACTACTTTGTGCAGCACATCTTCAACTGCTGTCTGGTGAACATCGGGGACATGCTGGACAACGGCACCATGATCAACGGCAAACTCATCGAGTCCCCCAAGAGCTTCCAGGTGGCCTGTACCATCGTCACCCAGATCATCGCCTGCGTGGCCTCCAACCAGTACGGCGGGCAGTCGGTGGAGATGAGCCATCTGGGCAAGTACCTGCGCCTGACCTATGAGAAGTACGTGCGCAAGACCAAGGAGGCCGCCCCGGAGCTGGACGACGAGACGGTGGAGAGGATCGCCGCCGCCCGCACCAAGGACGAGCTGAAGAGCGGCGTGCAGACCATCCAGTACCAGATCAACACCCTGATGACCACCAACGGCCAGTCCCCCTTCGTCACCCTCTTCCTGGTGCTGCGGGAGGGCGACCCCTATATCAAGGAGAACGCCGCCATCATCCAGGAGGTGCTGGAGCAGCGGCTGGAGGGCATCAAGAACGAGAAGGGGGTGTACATCACCCCCGCCTTTCCCAAGCTGGTGTACGTGCTGGACGAGTGCAACTGCCTGAAGGGGGGCGAGTACGACTACCTCACCCAGCTGGCGGTGAAGTGCTCGGCTAAGCGGATGTACCCCGACTATATCTCCGCCAAGAAGATGCGGGAGAACTATGAGGGCAACGTGTTCTCCCCCATGGGCTGCCGCTCCTTCCTCTCCCCCTGGAAGGACGAGAACGGCAACTACAAGTTCGAGGGCCGGTTCAACCAGGGGGTGGTGTCCCTCAACCTGCCCCAGATCGGCATCCTGTCCGGCCGGGACGAGGACAAGTTCTGGAAGCTGCTGGACGAGCGGCTGGAGCTGTGCTTTGAGGCCCTCATGTGCCGCCACAACGCCCTGAAGGGCATCCGCTCCGACGTGTCCCCCATCCACTGGCAGTACGGGGCCATCGCCCGGCTGGACAAGGGGGAGACCATCGACAAGCTGCTCTACGGCGGCTACTCCTCCATCTCCCTGGGCTATATCGGCCTGTATGAGGTGACCCGCCTGGTGAAGGGCTGCTCCCACACTGAGCCCGAGGGGGAGGACTTCGCCCTGCGGGTGATGCACTACCTGCGGGAGACCACAAACCGGTGGCGGAAGGAGACCAACATCGGCTTCGCCCTGTACGGCACCCCGGCGGAGAGCCTGTGCTACCGCTTCGCCCGCATCGACAAGGAGCGCTTCGGCACCATCCCCGATGTCACCGACAAGGGGTACTACACCAACTCCTACCACGTGGATGTGCGGGAGGACATCGACGCCTTCTCCAAGTTCACCTTTGAGAGCCAGTTCCAGAAGATCTCCTCCGGCGGGTGCATCTCCTACGTGGAGATCCCCAACATGCGCCACAACCTGGAGGCCATGGAGGATGTGGTACGGTTCATCTACGACAACATCCAGTACGCCGAGTTCAACACCAAGAGCGACTACTGTCAGGTGTGCGGCTACGATGGGGAGATCCTGGTCAACGACGACAACGAGTGGGAGTGCCCCAACTGCGGCAACAAGGATCACGCCAAGATGAACGTCACGAGGCGCACCTGCGGCTACCTGGGGGAGAATTTCTGGAACGTGGGCAAGACCAAGGAGATCAAAGCCCGGGTGCTCCATTTATAAGCAAATCCGCATTCCCGTCCCTCCGGGGGGCGGGAATGCGACCCTAAAGAGGTTTCTTTATGAACTACGCCACCATCAAATGGGCCGACGTGGCCAACGGCCCCGGGGTGCGGGTGTCCCTGTTCGTGTCCGGCTGCACCCACCGCTGCCCCGGCTGCTTCAACCCGGAGGCCTGGGATTTTTCCTACGGCCGGCCCTTCACCCGGGCGGAGGAGGACAGGATCCTGGCTGCCCTGGCCCCATCCCACATCAAGGGCCTGTCCCTGCTGGGGGGCGAGCCCTTCGAGCCGGAGAACCAGCGG
>CAJLWS010000227.1 GCA_905210385.1 uncultured Eubacteriales bacterium
GGGGCTGGGGGAGCTGTTCCCCGGCTGCGCCGCCGTGCCCATGGAGAAGCTGGCGCCCTGTACGGAGTACCCCCCCCACCTGAAGCATCTGGACACGGTGATGGCGGTGAGCCGCGCCCTGCGGGCCAACCTGCTCACCGCCCTGGAGCGGGGGCAGTACCCGGTGGTCATCGGGGGGGACCACTCCATCGCCATGGGTTCCCTGGCCGCCCTGGGGGAGTTCTACGGGGCGGAGAACCTGGCGGTGGTGTACATCGACGCCCACGCCGACATCAACACGGAGCAGACCTCCGTCACCGGCTGTATCCACGGCATGGACCTGGCCGCCGCCTGCGGCCTGTGCTGTGACGCCCTTACGGTGGGACGGCAGAAGGTGAACCTGCTGGGAAGGAATCTGTACATCCTGGGCGGCCGGAGCATCGACCCGCCGGAGTACGGCATCCTGGCCGCCCAGGGGGCCCACCTGTACACCCCGGAGGAGCTGGCCGGGGACAGGCTGGGCCGGGTGCTGGCCGATCTTCTCCCCCGGCTGGCGGACAAGCGGGTTCACATCAGCTTTGACGTGGACAGCCTGGATCCCAGCCAGTTTTCCTCCACCGGCTATCTGCTCCCCAACGGCCTGACCCTGGACCAGGTACGCGCCATCCTCCAAGCCGTTTTGCGCACCGGCCGCACCTGCTCCTTTGAGTGCGTGGAGTACAACCCCTCCCTGGACCGGGACGGGAGGGACCTGGCCACCCTGCTGGACATCTTCCGCCTGGTGAGCGACACTCTGGCCAAAACCTGACCTCCCATTGATATTCTCCACGCCCAGGCCCACGCCGCCTGGGCGTGGGCCTTTACAATCCGCCCCCGGCAGGGTACAATAGCCTCAAATCAGACCACTCTATACCAAACGGAGGGATCGCCATGAAGATCAAAGTTATGCAGCTTGGCATGATCGGCACCAACTGCTACATTTTCTGGGAGGAGGGGGATAACCGCTGCGGCATCGTGGACCCCGGCGACAATGGGGAGCAGGTGGCGGCCTACCTCCAGGGGCAGGGGCTGGAGCCCCAGGCCATCCTCCTCACCCACAGCCATTTTGACCACATCCTGGGCATCCCCGGCCTGCGGGAGCAGTGGCCGGAGCTGCCCATCTACTGTCACCGCGCCGATGTGGATGAGACCCAGAAAACCGTGCGCATGTTCGGCTCCACCTTTCCCGCCGTCAGCTCCTTCGGCCACCTGCGTTTCTACGGGGAGGGCGACAAGGTGACCATCGGCCCCATCACCCTGGAGGTGCTGGAGACGCCGGGCCACACCCCAGGGTCCGTCACCCTGAAGGGAGACCATGTGCTGTTCACCGGGGACACCCTGTTCCGGGGCTCTATCGGCCGCACCGACCTGGAGGGGGGCAGCTATGCCCAGATCATGGCCTCCCTGAAGAAGCTGTCCCAACTGCCGGGAGACTACCAGGTGTGCCCCGGCCACGAGGGCCTGTCTACCCTGGATGAGGAGCGCCGGAGCAACTACTACCTGCTCCAGGCCATGGCGGAATAGGCATGGACCTCTACTTCTCCGGCCACGACTACCGCTACGCCGTGGAGCAGACCATGCTCACCCTGTTCCCCGGCCAGCGCCCCCACTATCCCCAGGGGGAACCCACGGGCGCTTCTCCCTCCGCTCTGGTCCGCCTGGAGCGGACGGGGGACGGCCTGACCGGCCGGGCTGTCCTGTGGTGGGAAGGCGGGCGCTACACCGCCGCCTGCCAGGCGGCCTTTGGGGCGTGGGACGATCCTCTGGCCGTCCGCCGGGCAGAGCAGCGCGTCGTCCGGCTGGCCTTTTATGACGCCGGGGTGCAGGCCCTGGGCGTCTCGCCCCCCTGGGGTGCCCTCACCGGGGTGCGGCCGGTGAAGCTGCCCACCCGGATGCTGGCGGCCGGGACCAACGAGGCCCAGGTGCTGACCACCCTCACGGAGGAGTTCCGGGTGCAGCCTGACCGGGCTGAACTGGCCCTGACCTGCGCCAAGGCCGCCCTGGACGTGAAGGAAAGCCTGGGCCGGGACCAGCTCTCCCTCTATCTTGGAATCCCCTTCTGCCCCACCCGGTGCGCCTACTGCTCCTTCATCTCCTCCGACGTGCGGGGGGCGCTGGCCCTGGTGGAGCCCTATGTGGACGCCCTGTGCCGGGAGATTGCCTTGGCCGGGGAGCGGCTGGCCGGGGCTGGGCTGTCCCTCTCCACCGCCTACATGGGGGGCGGCACCCCCACCACCCTGTCCGCCCCCCAGCTGGACCGGGTGCTGTCCGCCGTGGAAAAGTACCTGCCCATGGACCGCTGCCGGGAGTTCACCGTGGAGGCGGGCCGGCCGGACACCATCACGGAGGACAAGCTGAAGGTACTGCGGGACCACGGGATCCAGCGCATCTCCATCAACCCCCAGACCATGGACGACCGCATCCTGCGCTCCATGGGCCGGGCCCACACCGCCGGGCAGATCCGCCAGGCCATGGAGCTGGCCGGGGCCCACTTTGGCGGCCTGGTGAACATGGACCTCATCGCCGGCCTGCCCGGGGACAGCCCGGAGGGCTTTGCCCGCACCCTGGAGGAAGTGCTGGCCATGGCCCCCGCCAACCTCACCGTCCATACCCTGGCCCTGAAAAAGGGCGCCCGGCTGATGGAGGAACGGGGCAGCCTGTGCTCCCCCGAGGGGGTGGCCGGCATGCTGGCCACCGCCCGGGACGCCCTCTCTGCCGCAGGGTACCAGCCCTACTACCTCTACCGGCAGAAGTACATGTCCGGCTCCTTCGAGAATGTGGGCTGGTGCCAACCCGGCACCCGATGCGACTACAACATCTTGATGATGGAGGAGCTCCAGACCGTCTTTTCCCTGGGGGCGGGGGGCATCACCAAGCTGGTGGATCCGGACACGGGGAAGATCACTCGGCTATCCAACCCCAAGTACCCCAAGGAGTACCTGGAGTCGGCGGACAAGCTGGCCGCCCACCTGCAGGAGACGGTCCGCTTCCAGCGGCATGTGGCCCTGCGGGGATAATCCCTCACATTTTTTCGCAAACTCCGGGAAAATGTAGGTTTGTCAAACATATTGGACAGTGAATTCGTTCGGAGAAAGCCAAC
>CAJLWS010000228.1 GCA_905210385.1 uncultured Eubacteriales bacterium
TGTCCATCCTCATCGAGACCATGCGCCGGGAGGGCTACGAGTTCCAGGTGTCTCCTCCCCGGGTGCTCTACCAGGAAATCGACGGCGTGAAGTGCGAGCCCATCGAGCGGGTGGTCATCGACGTGCCGGCGGACAACGTGGGCGCGGTGATGGAGAAGCTGGGCTCCCGCAAAGGAGAATTCGTGTCCATGAATCCGGTGGGCGCGCGGATGAAGCTGGAGTTTCTGGTCCCCTCCCGGGGGCTGTTCGGCTACCGCAACGAGTTTCTCACCGATACCAAGGGCGAGGGCATCCTGGCCTCCGTCTTTGAGAAGTACGCCCCCTATAAGGGGGACATCCAGCGGCGCAACACCGGCTCCCTGGTGGCCCACGAGACGGGCGAGTCGGTCACCTATGGCCTGTTCGCCGCCCAGGAGCGGGGCGCGCTGTTCATTGGCCCCGGCGTGCCCGTGTACGAGGGCATGGTGGTGGGCGTGTGTCCCAAGCAGGAGGACATCACCGTCAACGTGTGCAAGAAAAAGCAGCTGACCAACATGCGGGCCTCCGGCTCGGACGACGCCCTGCGCCTGGTCCCCCCCAAGCAGATGAGCCTGGAGCAGTGCCTGGAGTTTCTGGCCGATGACGAGCTGCTGGAGGTCACCCCGGAGAATCTGCGCCTGCGCAAGCGCATCCTGAACCACGAGAAGCGGATGAAGGCCCTGAAGGGCGGAAAGTCCTGAGCCTTTTGGACAGGAGAACTTCCCTATGGTAATTACCATCTTCGGCGAGAGCTGTACCGGGAAATCCACCCTGGCCGACGCGCTGAGGGAGCGCACCGGGGCCCAGGTGTACTCCGGCAAGGACTACCTCCGGCTGGCCAAGAGTGAAGGGGTGGCAACAGCCCTGTTCCAAAAGCAGTTGCAGAAGGCCGCAGAGGGAGAGGGCGACCTCATCTACGTCATCGCCGAGCCGGAGCTGCTGTCCCTGGTCCCCGAGGGCGGGGTACGGGTGCTGGTTACCGCCGATCTGGACGAAATCAAGTCCCGGTTCACCGCCCGGATGGGCGGGACGCTGCCCTCACCGGTGGCCGCCATGCTGGAGCGGAAGCACGGCTGCTTTGACAAGATGCCCCATGACGTCCACATGGCCAGCGGCGAGGACAGCCTGGAAGCTGTCTGCGAGAAAATTCTGGCCCTGCGTTGACCCCCTATGTATAAAAGGAGGCTGCCCATGTCTGATTTGCTGCTCCACATCTGCTGTGCCCCCTGCTCCGTGGCCTGCATCAGGCAGCTGCGGGAGGATGGGGTGGAGCCTGTCGGCTTCTGGTACAACCCCAATATCCATCCTTTCCTGGAGTACAAGGCCCGGCGGGACACCCTGCGCCAGTATGCCCAGGACATCGGCCTGGACCTGCGGGAGCATGACTTTTACGGCCTGCGGCAGTTCACCGCCGCCGTGGCAGCCGACTCCGACCACCGGTGCGGCTACTGCTACGCCTGCCGCATGGAGGAGACGGCAAAATACGCCGCTCAACACGGTTTTGCCCGTTTCTCCACTACCCTGCTGGTCTCCCCCTATCAGAACCGGGACCTGATCTGCGCCACCGGCGCCAAAATGGGAGAGCGGTACGGTGCGGAGTTCGTCCCCTATGACTTCCGCCCCCGGTTCCAGGAGGGCCAGGAGGAGGCCCGGGCCTTGGGGCTCTATATGCAGAAGTACTGCGGCTGTATTTACAGCGAGGAGGATCGCTTCTCCAACCGCCGGAAGAAGGAGCTGCACAAGCTTCACAAGACCAAGGCCCGGCAAATGCAGGAGGACAGCTGAGATGGAAGTGCGGGAGCTGGACTTGGGAGATTTGGAAAGGGTCCAGGACATGCTGACTGCCATCTTCTCCCGGGAGCCGTGGAATGACCACTGGGAGGACCGGGAACAGCTGCGACGGTATGTCCTGGAGCTGATGGGCGCCCCAAACTCCCTGTCCCTGGGGTTCTTTTCGGGGAATGCGCTCATCGGCCTATCCCTGGGCAGGGTTAAGCACTGGTGGGAGGGCACAGAATATTGGATCGACGAGTTCGGCCTCCTTCCGGAGCACCAGGGAAAAGGGGCGGGTACCTGCTTTCTAACTATGATGGGCCACTATCTTCGGGAGCAGCAGGTTGTGGCTATGGTTCTGCTGACGGATCGGCAAACATCAGCATATCACTTTTACCAGAAAAATAGGTTTGCAGAGCAGAAAGCTCAGGCGTTTCTTGTCAAACGGCTTACGCTTTGATTCATAAGCGGAGCGGCGGAACCGTTCGGTCCCGCCGCTCCGCTTGTTGATCAGATAAGCATCCTCTCGTCACACCAAGGCTTCCTGTAACTCCCGACGTTTTGGCCCATGTGTCTCTACTGCCGGGAGGATCAGTTTGCGCATGATCGTCTGCCGGGTCACGATTCCCACAAAGGCCCCCCGGTCATCCACCACCGGGATGAAGCTCTGACGCATGGCCCGGTCCAACAGCTCTTCCATGGACACCCGGATACTCACCGCGGGGTTGAACCCCTTGCGCATCACCGTGCCCAAGGGCAGCTTCTCCTGGGTGCGCAGGCTGTTGTCCTTCCGGTCCACCATGCACCAAAGAAAGTCCCCTTCGCTCACGGTACCCACATACCGGCCGTCCCGGGCCAGTACAGGCAGGGCGGTGTACTGATGGGCTCGGAGCTTTTCCAATCCCTGTCGAATGGTGCAGTCCTCATGCAGGTAGGCCACCTGGGCTTTGGGCGTCAGCAGGGATATGACATTCACGGACAGATCACCTCTCTGAAACTGGTTTTGCCGATCTCTATATTAGTAGCATAGCAGATTACCGGGGTGAAATCTATCAAAGAAATGTGAATTCTTTTCCTCCCCTGATCTTTTCCCCTCTCCCACTCCGTTGCTTTTTTTCCTTGGATTCGATACAATAGTGCCATCACGCCCGGAATGGGCAGGCTGACAGAGAAAGGCGGCGGAAGCATGGCAGTTCAAGAGGGGGCGCTCTACCGCGCCGTGGTGGAAGGGTATGCCAGCGATGGCTCCGGCGTGGCCCGGGTGGAAGGCCTGGCAGTCTTTGTCCGGGGCGCCGTCCGAGGGGAAACCGTAGATC
>CAJLWS010000229.1 GCA_905210385.1 uncultured Eubacteriales bacterium
CTTTTCATTGATGACCTTCTTCATGGCCCAATAGATCTTTTCGATATTGGCGTAGGTGGCCACGGTGTCCATGGTGCCGAACATCTGGGGGATATCCATGATATGGCCGGGATAGAAGAAGGTGATGCGGTTCTCGTACCACTTCTCGCCGTACTCGCCGCCCAGATCCTGGCCGTATCCGACGACACTCTGGCCGCCAAACTGGACGAGGCCCGAAAGACCATGGCTGGGCAGATCGCTCAGAAGGAGGTCAGGCTCCAGGCAGAGCTGAAGTGACCCCGTTTCATCCGCAGTACATAATAATAAATGATTACATTTAAGAGGAAAGGATGCTTTCGTCATGGAGAAACTGGAACAGCTTTATGAAGGTAAGGCCAAGAAGGTCTTTGCCACCGAGGATCCCAACGTGGTCATCGTCTCCTACAAGGACGACGCCACCGCCTTTGACGGGACAAAAAAGGGCACCATTACCGGCAAGGGGGCCATCAACAACCAGATGACCAACTTTTTGATGGGCCAACTGGAGAAGGCCGGCGTTCCCACCCATCTGGTGCAGGAGCTCAGCGAGCGGGAGACCGCAGTGAAGAAGGTGGCCATCGTCCCTCTGGAGGTCATCATCCGCAACATCTCCGCCGGCTCCTTCGCCAAGCGGTACGGCGTGGAGGAGGGCATCGTGTTCGACCAGCCCACCATCGAGTTTTCCTATAAGAACGACGACCTCCATGATCCTCTCATCAACAGCTACCACGCTGTGGCCCTGAAGCTGGCCACCTGGGAGGATATCGACACCATCAAGAAGTACGCCTTCCAGGTCAACGACTTCCTGAAGAAGACCCTGGCCGAGTGCGGCGTCACCCTGGTGGACTTCAAACTGGAGTTCGGCAAGACCTCCGACGGCGCCATCGTACTGGCTGATGAGATTTCTCCCGACACCTGCCGGTTCTGGGACTCCAAGACCGGAGAGAAGCTGGACAAGGATCGTTTCCGTCGGGATCTGGGCAACGTGGAGGGGGCTTATCAGGAGATGAGCCGGAGGCTTTTGGGAAAATAAGTCCCAAGACAACTTATTTCCCCAAGGTGGAAAGCATAGAGTAAAGCGTGGAGATGCTCCCGTTCCTCCATGCGCTCAACCGCTCCACTCCCAACTCTCTACTCTTCACTCTATACATAGGAGGATATAATGGGCGGCTTTTTCGGCGCTGTTTCGCACCAGGACATCACCCTGGATCTTTTCTTCGGAGTGGACTACCACTCTCACCTTGGCACCCGCCGGGGTGGCATGACCATCCATGACGGCAAGGACGGGTTCCAGCGGCAGATTCACAACATTGAGAACACCCCCTTCCGCACCAAGTTCGAGCGGGATCTCCACGACTTTCACGGCACCAGCGGCATCGGCTGCATCAGCGACACCGATCCCCAGCCCCTGCTGGTGCGCTCCCACCTGGGGCTGTACGCCATCACCACGGTGGGTATCATCAACAATGCCGAGGAGCTGATCGCCAAGTACTTCTCCCGGCAGGGCCATCAGTTTATGGCCATGAGCTCGGGCAAGGTCAACTCCACCGAGCTGGCCGCCGCCCTCATCAACCGGGAGGACGACCTGGTATCCGGCATCCTCAGGGCCCAGGAGCTCATCGACGGCTCCCTCACCCTGCTCATCCTCACCCAGCAGGGTGAGATTATCGCCGCCCGGGACAAGCTGGGGAGGCTGCCTGTCCTCATCGGGCAGAAAGTGGGGGGCTGCTGTGTGTCCTTTGAGTCCTTCGCCTATCACAAGCTGGGCTATCACGACGCCTATGAGCTGGGCCCCAAGGAAATTGTCCGCATCACCGCCAACGGCTTTGAGACCCTCTCCCCCGCCGGCCAGGAGATGAAGATCTGCGCTTTTCTGTGGACCTACTACGGTTACCCCAACTCCAACTATGAGGGGGTCAATGTAGAGGTTATGCGCTACCGCAACGGGGCCATCATGGCCCGGGACGAATCCGCCCGGGGACAGATGCCCGAGGTGGACTTTGTGGCCGGCGTACCCGACTCCGGCGTTCCCCACGCCATCGGCTACGCCAACGAGAGCGGCAGACCCTTCTCCCGGCCCTTCGTCAAGTACACTCCCACCTGGCCCCGCTCCTTTATGCCTGCCAATCAGGAAGTACGCAACCAGGTGGCCAAGATGAAGCAGATCCCTGTGCCCGAGCTCATTGAGGGGAAAAGGCTTCTCTTCGTGGACGACTCCATCGTCCGAGGTACCCAGCTGCGGGAAACGGTAGACTTCCTCTACGAGAGCGGCGCCCAGGAGGTACACATTCGCTCTGCCTGCCCTCCCATCATGTACGGCTGCAAGTACCTGAACTTCTCCCGGAGCAACTCCGACATGGAGCTGCTGGCCCGGCGCACCATCCAGGAGCTGGAGGGGGACGAGGGGCAGAACCACCTGGAGGAATATGCCGACTCCACCACCCAGAGGGGCCAGTGCCTGCTCCAGTCTATCTGCAATACGCTCCATTTCGGCTCCCTGGGCTACCAGTCCCTGGACGGCCTGCTGGAGGCCATCGGCCTGGACCGGAACAAAGTATGCACCTACTGCTGGAACGGGAAGGAATAAACGAAGCGTCCGAGCCGTAGGGAGCAGCGCGGATGGACCGAAGCGAGAATGAGAAACCGAAGACATGCAGGGTGTGTCTGTTTCGAATTCGAGTCGGAGGGAAGCCGCGCGTCGCGAGCAGGCGAGGCGTGACATCTTGATGCTCCCAGCCAAAAGGAGATATTTGGAGGTTGACCTCATGAAAAACTCCCATTCGGAATCCTACGCCGCCGCCGGAGTGGACGTCACCGCCGGCTATGAGGCGGTAGAGCGCATCAAGCCCATGGTGGAGTCCACCTACATTCCCGGCGTCATGGGCGCCCTAGGAGGCTTCGGCGGCCTGTTTGCCCCGGACTTCTCCGGTATGAAGAAGCCGGTGCTGGTGTCCGGCACCGACGGGGTGGGCACCAAGCTGAAAATCGCCATGCTGCTGGACAAGCACAACACCATCGGCATTGACTGCGTGGCCATGTGCGTCAACGACATCATCTGCGGCGGTGCCGCCCCCCTGTT
>CAJLWS010000230.1 GCA_905210385.1 uncultured Eubacteriales bacterium
GTGGTGTCCTCGGTCTCGCCGGAGCGGTGGGACACTACGGCGGTGTAGCCCGCCCGGTTGGCCATCTGGATGGCGTCCAGGGTCTCGGTGAGGGTGCCGATCTGGTTGACCTTGATGAGGATAGCGTTGGCCACGCCCTTCTCAATGCCGGTGGACAGCCGCTCCACGTTGGTGACGAACAGGTCGTCGCCCACCAGCTGGACCCGGTCGCCCAGGGCCTTGGTGAGCATGGACCAGCCCTCCCAGTCGTTCTCGCCCATGCCGTCCTCCAGGGAGATGATGGGGTAGTTGTCGGCGAACTTCTTCCACATGTTGACCATCTGCTGCTTGGTCATGGTCTTCTTGGCCTTGGGCAGGTCATAGCAGCCGGTCTCGTCGTTGTACCACTCGGAGGTGGCCGCGTCGATGGCGATCATGAAGTCCTCGCCTGGCTTGTAGCCGGCCTCCTCAATGGCCTTGACGATGACCTTCAGGGCGTCCTCATCCTTCTTCAGGTTGGGGGCGTAGCCACCCTCGTCGCCCACGCCGGCGGCGGGGGTGCCGTTCTCCTTGAGGACGGTCTTCAGAGTGTGGAACACCTCGGCGCAGCGGCGCAGGGCCTCCTTCCAGGAGGGGGCGGACACGGGCATAATCATGAACTCCTGGATGTCCACGTTGTTGGTGGCATGGGCTCCGCCGTTGAGGATGTTCATCATGGGCACGGGCAGGGTCTTGGCGTTGACGCCGCCGATATAGTTGTACAGGCTGGTGCCCAGGGACTCAGCGGCGGCCTTGGCGCAGGCCAGGGAGGCGCCCAGGATGGCGTTGGCACCCAGGCGGGACTTGTTGGGGGTGCCGTCCAGGTCGATGAGCAGCTTGTCGATAGCGGGCTGATCCAGCACGTTCATGCCGATCAGGGCCTCGGCGATCTCGGTGTTCACGTTGGCAACGGCCTTCTCCACGCCCTTGCCCAGGTAGCGGCCCTTGTCGCCGTCGCGCAGCTCGCAGGCTTCGTAGATGCCGGTGGAGGCGCCGGAGGGCACCGCAGCGCGGCCCACCACGCCGTCATCCAGAGTGACCTCCACCTCAACCGTGGGATTGCCACGGGAGTCCAGGATTTCACGTCCGACAACATCAACAATCTCGATCATACTTTTCATGGGAATCAGTCTCCTTTCAGTATAGAAAACAAATGGGACAGGCGGGACTTCCCGCCGGGGACACAGTTCAGGATTTCGGGCCGGCTCACTTCACAATCAGGCTCTCCCCAGTCATCTCCGCGGGCTTGGGCAGGCGCCCCACGGGGCATGCCCCGCGGGGACCCCAGTGTTCCACATGCTCGGGCGAAATGAATTCGCCCTGCGCCAAGGCTTTGCCTGCGGCAAACCACTTGTACAGCGCATCCGCGCCGACGGGCCTGACCAAGCCCGTCATTTCACAATCAGGCTCTCCCCAGTCATCTCCGCGGGCTTGGGCAGGCCCATGAGCTCCAGCATGGTGGGGGCCAGGTCGGCCAACCGACCGTCCCGCAGTTTCACATCCGCACCCACCAGGCAGCAGGGCACCAGGTTGGTGGTGTGAGCGGTGAAGGGGGAGCCGTCAGCGTTGACCATGTGCTCCGCGTTACCGTGGTCGGCGGTGATGATGGCCGCGCCGCCCATCTTCAGGGTGGCGTGCACCACCTGATTTACGCCGTCGTCCACCGCTTCTACGGCTTTGACCGCGGCGTCATATACGCCGGTGTGGCCAACCATATCGCAGTTGGCGAAGTTCAGGATGACCACATCATACTTACCGCTCTCGATGCGGGCCACAGCCTCCCTCGTCACCTCGGGCTCACTCATCTCCGGCTGGAGGTCATAGGTGGCCACCTTGGGGGAGGGAATGAGGCAGCGGTCCTCGCCGGGGAAGGTCCGCTCCACGCCGCCGTTGAAAAAGAAGGTGACATGGGCATACTTCTCCGTCTCAGCGATGCGCAGCTGGGTCAAACCTTTTTCCGCGATATACTCCCCGAAGATGTTGGTCAGTTGCTCCCGGGGATAGGCCACCTCCACGTTGGGCATGGTGGCGTCATACTCGGTGGTGCACACGTACTGCACCGGGAAGTAGCCCTTCTTCCGCTCGAACCCGGCAAAATCCGGATCCACGAAGGTGCGGGTAATCTCCCGGGCCCGGTCGGGGCGGAAGTTGTAGAAGATGATGGAGTCGCCCTCGTTCACCCCCACGCCCTGGAGGCAGACCACCGGCTCCACGAACTCGTCGGTGACCCCGGCGTCATAGGACTTCTGCACCGCCGCCACGGGGTCGGGCTCGTAGGGGGCCTGTCCGCAGGCGATGGCGTCGTAGGCCCGCACCAGCCGCTCCCAGCGGCTGTCTCGGGCCATGGCGGAGTACCGGCCCATGACGGTGGCGATCTTCCCCACGCCCAGCTCCTGCAGGTAGTCCTGGAGCCGCTGGACAAAGCCCTTGCCCGAGGTGGGGGGCACGTCCCGCCCGTCCAGAAAGCAGTGGACGTACACCTGGGTCAGCCCCCGCTCCTTGGCCATGCGCAGCAGGGCAAACAGGTGCTCAATGTGGGAGTGGACGCCGCCGTCGCTGAGCAGGCCGTACAGGTGCAGAGCGGTGCCCTTCTCCTTGCAGGCGTCCATGGCGTGGACATAGGCGGGGGTCTGGGAGAACCGCCCCTCCTGGATGTCCAGGGAGATGCGGGGCAGGTCCTGGAACACCACCCGGCCGGCGCCGATGTTGGTGTGGCCCACCTCGCTGTTGCCCATCTGCCCATCGGGCAAGCCTACGTCCAGCCCGGAGGCGGACAGCCTGCAGCAGGGGTTCTCTCCAAAGATCCGGTCCAGATTGGGCTTCTTGGCCGCGGCGATGGCGTTGTCCCCCGCCGCGGTGCTCTTAGACAGGCCGAAGCCGTCCATGATGATCAATGTGATTGGTTTTTTCATCCAAATATGCCTTTCTTTTAAACAATACGGAGGAATCCGGCGCTTCTTTTTTCTCACGCTGTTGGGTCCCCGATCCGTCATCAGCGGTCGGTTTACTCCTGATTGGCGGCGTTGACCGCAGCATGATGAAAATTTG
>CAJLWS010000231.1 GCA_905210385.1 uncultured Eubacteriales bacterium
AGCGTGGGTTCATCATATTTGGTGTGGTATCTTTAACTATGGGAAACTCCCTTTTCCCATTTGCTTACAGTTTGTCTTACAACATTGATTTTGATGGCCAATTCTTCCTGCGTATACCCTTTGGCTTTTCTCATTGCTTTCAGGTTTTCGCCGAACATATGCATGTCCTCCTTATGCTTTGATGAGCTTAGTCTACATGAATATGCCCGTTGCCTCAAGCAACGCATATTAACATGGCGGCTTTTTGATCGCCTTCAGGACATCTCCAGGCAGAGGCTCTGGCGCAGCAGCTCCTTGCGCACATCGGGCTTGCCCAGCACCCACATCAACTTGGCCACGGCGGCCTCGGTGGTCATGTCGCGGGCGCTGTAAATATTGCTGCCGGTGATATCGCGGCCAACCTCATAAATGGAAAAATCCGCCTTTTCATACATGCACTGCGTGGCCACCAGGGTGTCGACGCCCTGCTCGGACAGTTCGTGCAGCGCGCCCACTAAATTGCGGCGGATATAGTGCAGTCCGCCCAGACCGAAGGCCTCCAGCACAAGCCCCTTGCAGCCCATGGCTGCGATGTGGCGGAAGGCCTCGGGCGACGTGCCGGGAAACAGCTTAAGCAGGAAAACGCCGGGGTTGATCTCATCGCCGAAGGCTGCGGGAGCCAGCGCCGCGTGCTCGATGGGATGGTAAACGTGCAGCCCAACCGCGTCGCTTTCGCCGCACAGCGGGGCGTTAACGCTGTCAAAGGCATCAAAGGAGGTGGTGCGCATCTTGACTGCGCGCGTGCCGGCAATCAGGTTATGATGGAAGCAAACGTATACACCACGCGATACAGAACGGGCGGCCTCGGCGGCCTCCACCACCAGCAGGCCCTGCCCCATGGTCAGGTTGCGGGTGTCCACCACGTAGACGTTGTCAAAGTCCTCGGCGGCGATGACGGCGTTCTGGTGGCAGGCGGAGAAGCCCTGGCCGATGTTAAAGTGGATGACTGCCTCATACTCCTGGGCATACTTGGAAAAGAGCTCTTGGTAGTCGGCGATATTCACCGCAGATGTACTGGGCAGGCTGCCCCCGGCAGCCACGTGATCGAAGATGTCCTGCGGATGGATGTCTACTCCGTCCCGGCGGGTCACGCCGTCCTGGGTGACGTACAGGGGGGCCAGGGTGATGTCATAGCGTTCCAGCAGCTCTGGGGTCAGGTCGCAGGTGCTGTCGGATATCAATTTGATTGCCATAGAAACCTCCACAATCTGATTCCAGCCCAGCGGCCAGCTGGGCTGGGAGAGCGCAATCCCAGCCTGACCATGTAAGAGTAAGATCAGGAATCTGGGCGCAAAATGTCTGATTCCAGCGGGAGAGACCCGCCAACAGGGAACATTATATCAGGTTCCAGTGAAAATGCAACGGTATCTTTGACACTTCCCACTCATAGTCTAAAGGGAGGTGGCGTTATGGTAGGCCGAATCATCTGTTATCGGGAAAGGGGCAGGGGAGGCCTGCGGCAGGAGCGGCTGGGCGGGCTGACCCTGATGACCGGGGAGCTGTATGCGCCCCCCGGTCTGCCCCAATGGCGGCTCCGCCGCCGGTTGGCCAGGCTGGAGCGATCCCTAACCGCCCTGGGGATCGGCCGGGTGGTGCTGTCGGAGGGGTTTCCCTATGGGGGCTGGCTGGCGAAGCTGCGCCCTGTGGAGACGTTGGGGTTTTACCGGGAGGCTGCGGATGTGTTGGTCCTGGAGGTACTGCGGGCGGAAGGGGTGGAACCAGCCCGGGCGGTGGTGACTTTGAGCGGGCCCTGGCTGTGCCCAGAGCTGACTCGGGCAGCACGGCGCCTGTGTCCCCAGGTGCGTACCCTCCGCATCGACGTACCCAGGGCAGGGGAGGGGTATGCCCGGTGGCTCCAGACAGAATACGGTCTTCCCGTGGCCCCTCCATCAGGCCGGACAGATGTGACGCTTTCCTTTGGACCGGGCGGGCAGGGACAGGGGCATGTGCTGCGGCTGTATGAACCCCTTCCACCGGAGGGGCTGCGGCTGTACGCCAGAGATGTGGAGCTGCCTGCCGACTGCGGCCAGCCGCTGCTGGCCCTGCTCTGGGAGGGGGGCGCGGTGAAGCGGGATGCCCTGTATGCCCGACTGAAGCAGGGGGAATAGGCGGCGGTCCCATGTAGGTTTGTCAAAGATATTGGACGGCGAACAGGTTAGGAGAAAGCCAGAGAAGGGGCCTCATAGGGAAGTTGTTGGAGCGGCGGTTGTGGACAGCGAGTTGCCTGGCGAAGTCATCGAGGGAGTAAAAGCTATGGCAGGAGTAGAAGCGCTTCTGGTCCTCCCTGTGGCTGCGTTCCACTTTGCCGTTGTGGCGGGGTGTATAGGGGCGGATGAGTTTGTGGCGGATGCCCAGCTGGGCAGCAGTGGATTCAAACAGGGTAGGCAGGTCCCGCCTGCTGTTGGAGAAGCGGTTGGTGAACTCAAAGCCGTTGTCAGTCTGGACGCACTCTACGCGGATGTCCCGGCGTGCATACCACTTGAACAGCTTTTTCAGGAAGTCGGCAGAGGAATAGGTGGACTGTTCCGGGTAGGCAGCTAGGAAGCGCAGGCGTGTGAATTCGTCAATGGCAGTGTATTGGTACAGACGGAGTTCTGGGTCTGCGATACAGCGTCTGGGAACCACCTTCACATCCACCTGGATACGCTGTCCTGGATAGGTCATCTGCTGGTAGGGCTTGGGCTTGCAGGCTGGTTTCTTCTCTTTCGGTGGGAACAGGCCCAGCTTTCTCATCACCCGGAACAGGCTCTCCGGGCGGCGGGTATAGCCCCTCTGTCGCAGGCGGTGCCACAGTTCCGTCATGCCCAGCGAGGGATTTCTCCGGCGCATATCGCGGATCAGCTTCAGTTCTGCCTGTGTATGTTGGTTCGGGTGGCTGTGGGGCCGACGGGACTGGCAGGCCAATGACTCCGGTGTGCCGTCCCAGCGCTTCTTCCAGAAGTAAATGTACGACCGGCTCTTGTTGTATTTCCGGCTGGCCCGGCTGACACCGTATTTCTCTGCATACTTCATCAGGGATTGCC
>CAJLWS010000232.1 GCA_905210385.1 uncultured Eubacteriales bacterium
GGAACCGCCGCTGGGGGCATCGAAGCCATCATCGCCTTCGCCCGGGATACCTGGCACTGCCCCGTGGTCTTCCTCACCGGCACCCAATACGATAACCCCCGGTACCACAAGCTGGTTAACCTTCTGCTGGATGCGGAGGAAAAATGGGATATCAACGTAATCGATCTGTGGCATGACCGGGCGCTGAACAACATTTCGGAAGACAAACGCAGATTCTATATGGCTGACGGCGTCCACCCCACCCGTGCGGGCTACCTGCTGTGGTGGACGCCTGCCATCCGCCGAGGCCTGTGCCGGGTTCTGGCACGGAAGGAGCACAACTAAACCCCGCCCTTTCCCAGGGGAGACCGCTGGACCGACGGCCCCATCATTTTTTGTGCATTTCGCTGGCAATCTGGGTAGTGTATCTGTTTATTTGTACAAAACAATTATAGATTGGTTGACAATTCAATCTAAAAGTGCTTTACTATTCCTGGAGAATCAGCTGATTCAAAAAGAACCGTCCCGGGGCCGGTACATCCCCGAGGCAGAAGGCGCCTCCCCGCCGCTTGCGTCTCTGACGGGGAGAGCGGTCCGGCCCCCTCTGCGCCGGGCCATCTTTAGGAGGGAGTTGTCATTTATATGATGGAGCTCATCAAGTCATTCCTGAACTGGCTTTTTCAGACACCTTTATTTGCACCCCTTTTCGAATTTCTCGGCTGGGAAGTCTTTTTTGTAACCCCCAATGCCGTGCGCAACTACGCGATCAATGGCGTGGAGCTGTACTGGACCCGGTTTGTTCCCATTGTGATTGCGCTGGTGATTGTCCTGTTCCTCATCCGGCTGTTCGGTCTGCTGAACCTGGGCAACCTGACCCGGCTGTTCAAGAAGGATGAGCAGGTCAAAAACAGCCCCCTGAAGGGCAAGCACTTCATCTTCCTGGGCTCGTCCGTCACCAAGGGTTTCGCGGCCTACGGCAAATCCTTTGTGGACATGATCGCTGCGCGAAACGGCGCGGTATGCGTGAAGGAGGCCGTCAGCGGCACCACCCTGGCCGACAACGGCTCCAAGAGCTATGTCAGCCGCCTGAAGGCACTGGATCCCAAGATCCCCTGCGACCTGTTCGTCTGCCAGTTGTCCACCAATGACGCCACCAAAAAGGTGCCCCTGGGCGCTATGGCTGCCGGCAAGGACATGAGCAGCTTCGACACCAAGACTGTGTGCGGCGCCATCGAGTACATTATCGCCTATGCCAAGCAGACTTGGAATTGCCCTGTGGTGTTCTACACCAACCCACAGTATGCCTCCCCCGCCTACAAGGCCATGGTAGAGGCTCTGAAGAAAATCGCCGACAAATGGGGTATCCAGGTGATCGACCTGTGGGACAATAAGGAATTCACCGACAACTATCGCAAGCACACCTACATGAACGATCAGATCCACCCCACCCGCAAGGGCTACGAGGTGTGGACGCCGGTGTTTGAGACCGCCCTGATCAATGTGCTGGTCGGCAAGCCCGTGCCTGCTCCCGCCCAGGTGGAGGTCCCTACCGACGAGGGTGTGCGCAAGGCCGTCACTCGCCGCCGGGTGGTCAAAGGCGTAAAGGGCGTGGTGTATACCGTGCTCGCCTTGGCCCTGGTGGTTGGGCTGTGTGGCTATCAGCAATCCTATATCGTGGGCGGCCGTGGGCTACCCAGCAACTCCGCTGATTATGCCCCTGAGAATCAACCCGTCGTGGAGAACAGCCCCTTGGCGGGCAAAAACATCCTGTGGGTCGGTTCCTCCGTGGTACAGGGTGCTTCGGCGGTACAGGACTCGATGGTTGACTATATCGGTGTGATGGATCAGTGCAACTCCATCAAGGAGTCCGTTTCCGGCAGCACCATCGCCTATCAGGACGAAAATTCCTATGCTCCCCGCATGATGACCCATACCGCCGATGAAAACATCGACGTGGTAGTGATTCAGCTGTCCACTAACGACGCCGGCCAGGGCACTGAGATGGGCGAAATTGGGGATTCCTTTGACATGGCTGACTTTGACCAAAACACTACCATGGGTTCCCTCCAGATCATGCTGGCCTATGCCCGGGAAACCTGGGATTGCCCGGTGCTCATCTTTACCGTGCCCAGCTATGGCAATGAGCGCATCGCCGAGGACTATGGCTCTCTGGTAGATCTCACCCTGGAAGTAGCCGAAAAATGGGATGTGGACGTGCTGGACCTGTGGTACGACGAGGAGTTCAACGATGTGGACCAGGAGCAGTGGAGCTTCTGGATGGCCAATGCATCCCATCCCCGCCGGGCCGGTTATCTGGAGTGGTGGACCCCTGCTTTCCAGGAAGCCCTCTATGCCTACTTTGAATAAGCAATGATTCCATCTTACGATTTCCTTACTTGACTGACAGACCTGTGGAACCTGCTGCGGCCGGAACGTCTTGTGCGTTCCGGCCGCAGTGGGTTTTATTCTTTTCCTGTTCCCCGAGCCCAGGCAGCAGGATCTTCCGTGCCGTTCCATCAAGAACAGGACACTTCCATCCACCGGAGAACTACCCGATTCTCCCGAGCCAACACAGGCGGGAAACCAAGGCACTCCAACACGGCTGCCCTCCCGAATGAGGCTGGAGAAATTCGGTGACAAACCGCCCTCTCATCCAGCGGTCCCTATCAGAGAAGTACCTGGCCACTTTCCAGACAGTCTGAAGAAACAGAGTTCGGAGCCTGACCGCACGCGGCTCGGCGCACGCCAGGTGAGCACAGTGGGGGCCTGTTCTTTCCTCTGTCTTTCCCTCTTCGTCACATACTCCAGCCAGAGTGAGGCGGCAGCAGCAGGGGAAGTCTCCTCCACCCCCACCCCACTACTAGTCATCTCCTCAATCAGAAATAGCAAACGAGTCCCTTCAGAGGCGGATGCACGCCTCCGGAGGGACTCGCTCAAACAAGACGTCCTTTGATAAAAGGTGCCTAAAAAGGGTTCCGCGTCACTTTTGATTTTTACCGCCCAGCTTATTGAGCAGGACGGTGGCCAGGATGATCAGGCCAATGACGA
>CAJLWS010000233.1 GCA_905210385.1 uncultured Eubacteriales bacterium
CAAGAAGTTCAAGGGCGTCCACTGCCCCGGCCGGTTCGCCATGGTGTGCTGCGCCGAGGACGTGACCTTCTTCGGGGTGGTGGCCACCGGCAAGGGGCTGGACCGGTTCCCCAACCGGGCCTGGGTGGAGGTCACCGCCCGGGTGGGGGTGGGCAGGCACCCGGCCTACGGCGGGGAGATGGGCCCCATCCTGGCCATCACCTCCATCGCCCCCTGTAGGAAAGCCGCCCAGGAGGTCATCTCCTTCTGATCTTTTTCCCGGTTTTCCGGAAAAATCCCGCGTTTCCCCTTCCCATGCTCCCGGCAATGTGATATGATGAGGATGGAAACTGTGTTTTTCTTTTGACAAACTGCCCGTCACTTCCACACCGGCGCGCCGAGACAGGAGGAATCGAAATGACGTTGAGAGAGATCCGGGACATTCTGGAGGCCGACGTGCTGTGCGGCAGGGACCAGCTGGACACCCAGGTGCTGTCCGCCTGCGGCAGTGACTTCATGAGCGACGTGCTGGCCTATGTAAAGAATCAGGCGATGCTCCTCACCGGTTTGGTCAATCCCCAGGTGGTGCGCACCGCCGACATGATGGATATGAAATGCATCGTCTTTGTCCGTGGCAAGCGCCCGGACGAGGCCATCCTGAAGCTGGCCCGGGAGCGTGATATCGTGGTCATGGCCACCGCCCTGCCCATGTATCCCGCCTGCGGCAAGCTGTACCTGGCCGGCCTGCGGGGGGAGAGCGAGGACTGAGCCGCTGCAGGATCTTACCGCGCAACGCGAAACATAGGAAAGGGCCGCCCGGTTTGGGCGGCCTTTTGTGCTTCTATGGCGATTTAATGGATGGCCTCCGGCTTCTTCTCCTTTTTCACCGCGAAGGGATCCCCGTGGATCAGGTACCGAGACACCGTCTTATACACCACGAAGGTGACGCCGGAGTTGAGCCCCGCCTTGAGCAGGTTGAAGGGCAGGATGCCGGGGATGAGCAGCGCGTCCACCTGGGCCACCGGCCAACCGGTAAAAGCCGGAGTGATGAAGTGGTTGGCAGGCATCATCACCAGGCCCATGGCCAGGGTGCCCAGCACCAGGCCCAGCACCGCGCCCCCCCTGGTATGGCGCAGGCGGTACACCCCGCCGGCCACCAGCACCAGGGTGGAGGTGGCGATGATGTGCATGATGATGCCGTAGGCCCCGCTGCCGGCACTGACGGTGAGGCCCTGGATGACGCTCACCACCACCGTCAGCACCACCCCGGCCACCGGGCCGTAGGCCATGGTGGCGATGAGGATGGGCACGTCGGCGGGGTCGTACTCCAGGAAGGACACCACCGGGATCAGGGGCACGTGGACCGCCCACACCAGCACCACCGAGATGGCCGCCAGCATGGCCAGCACCACCAGTCTCTTGAGTCGCTCGTTCTTCAAAACAAAAACCTCCTATGAAATGATGTGAAACACCGGAAAGAGGTCTTCCAGGCGCCACAACATACATGGGAGGAGCTGCGCGCATCTTCTTCCATCCGGACTATACCGTTGGTCCCGGAGTCGCACCGGGTCAGCCACACACTGCGTGGGTCGCGGACTGTACCGCCAGTGGGGAATTTCACCCCGCCCTGAAGACGTCTATTTGGTTGTTTCCGTTCTCATTATAGCAGAGAGGCGGGAAAATGCAAGAAAAACTTTATAGAACTTTTGTTCGATTTCTCTTGACGCGGCCCATACCATCAGGTAAAATACTTGAAACGGGAAAGGAGGTGCGTCCATGACCCGGGAACAGACCTGCTGCTTCACCGGCCACCGCCCGGGCAAGCTGCCCTGGGGCTTTGACGAGGCGGACCCCCGGTGTCTGGCCCTGAAGGGGGCCATCGCCCGGGAGCTGGAGGGGCTCTACCGGCGGGGCTTCCGGCACTTCCTGTCCGGCATGGCCCAGGGATGCGACCTCTACTTTGCCGAGGGGGTGCTGGCTCTGCGCGCATCCCACCCGGACGTCACCTTAGAGGGGGCGGTCCCCTTCCCCGGTCAGGCCGACCGCTGGCCGGAGGGGGAGCGGCGGCGGTGGCGGGCCATCCTGGACGCCTGCGACGTGGAGACGGTGGTGCAGCAACACTACGACCGGTTCTGCATGATGCGCCGCAACCGCTACATGGTGGACCGGTCCGCCCGGATCCTTGCCGGGCCCGGTGCGTTCTGGCCGTCTTTGACGGCACGCCGGGCGGAACTATGTACACCCTGAACTATGCCATGGACCGGGGGCTGGACATCCTGCTGCTGGATCTGAATCATCCGCAGGAAAAGGAGAAGGCGGTTGCGCTGGCTGAGCTTGCAGAAAAGAACGCAGGCTCGGCAATGGATGTCATCGAGCTATGCGCCTTTGCACAGTTAAAAATCGGGAACCATGAAAAGGCTGCAAAGCTGTTTGAGCGCATGGTTGATTACCGGTATAATGAATCGCTTGCAGCACAGATTCTGAGCGGTCTGTATATTCAGAAGGGTAAAGCAGAGGCCGAACGGGACGAGGCATACAAACAATATCAGATCCTGATGCAAAAGACAAATCCCAACTACCTCTTGCCCTTTCCACAAGATGAAGCTGCATGGGAAGAGTGGAATCCGGAATGGGCCGAACTTCCTGAGAATGATATGGCCGCGAACACCGAAAGCGAAAATGCAAAGGAGCCCATCTCAAAGGAAACACTTGAGCTTCAGGCAGCAAAGGCGACCAACGTTGTGCTTGCTTTTGCTGCGTCCACCGGTGTGACGGGGGCAATTCCCATTCCGTTCGCTGACGCACCGCTTCTGATTGCGCAGCAGGTCGCAATGATGGGTGCAATCAACGCAGTGTTTCATATCACAGTCGGGAAAGATGTGCTCAAATCTCTTGCAATGGGTGCTATCGGTGTCGGCGGTGCAACTGTCATTGGACGAACAGTTGCGACGAGCCTGATTAAGTTGATTCCGGGAGCCGGAACAATTATGGGTGGCACAGCCGCAGCCGGT
>CAJLWS010000234.1 GCA_905210385.1 uncultured Eubacteriales bacterium
CCCGGCCTGAAGCTCGCTTCAGGTCCCGTCTTTTTGGCCGCCCTCCGGCGGCAACGTCACCTTGACCAGAATCTTCCACGGTTTGCCGTGCGTTTTTCCGTCGAAATATCCCTGCGTCCACGCAGAACACAGCATCAACAGCAAGAGTACCGACAGTCCAATGACATTGGAGAACAGCAGCACGAGCTTCATGTAGAATTCACGCTCTTCCATGATATAGACGGTTTGCCACGTGCCGTCTGGCAGCTGCCGCTCGATGCGGTAGCGAAGCGACCAGTTTTTCATCCGGTAGACATCCCCGCTCTCTGTCGTATACAGCCAGCTTCCGACTTCCATGGGAGATTCGAGCATAACCGGTTCGACCGACCCATCCAAAAGATTCAACTGGTACCCGTCGAGGCCATAGGAACGGCCGATCAGGATTACATTCCCCTCGACAGTCATGCCATAGGAGCCTCTATAATGGGGGATACGAAGCTCTCTGGTTGTCCCATCCGGATAGACGCAGAGGATCTCCCCGTCCTTCCCGATATACACCGTCCCCGCGTCATCCGCTGCGAAACCGCTTGGATACAGGCAAATCTCGCCATTAAACTCTTGAAAGCTGGGATATAGCGACATCGCCACCATCACACAAAATACGATCATCCATTCCGCCTTAAGGCGAATCTTGATTTTAGGATGCAGAAACTTATTGAATTTATCGCTCGATTGCTTCATGTCAGCTCTCCATCCTCTCATCAAAGTACGATTGGCCGTTCTTGAAATGCAGCAAATGAGACGGTAACCGCCGTGAAACACGGCAAACGAGGCTAACCAAAACCGGAAATCTGGCAGCTCAAACGCGGCAACCATTTCATGCGTCAGGCGTTGTTGCACCGCATTTCCACATCTATATTATACTAATTACTAATTGTACGAAAAAATTCCTGCCTTCGCATGCTTCAAGGCTTTGTTTCAATCGTCGATGAAATGCCTGGCGCTTTGAAAAAAATGGTAGCCAGTCACGGTAAATCTATGGACATCACCGGAATTTATAGTCACGACAAGCAAGGCGATATGAAACGTGCGGCGCAATACATCGGCCACGCATTTAAACAAATGATATCCGAAAAATAAAAAGTGGGTACCTGAGAAAAAGAAACAACCCGAAATCATTAGAGATCTCGGGTTTTTCCATTGGCAAATGACCCTAATTGTGATACAAATGAACCCCCTTTGGGCGTAAGGGGGTTCACTTTGCGCCAAGGGGGTTCACCGATTCCTGAGGCCGGTGTTCTCCGAGCCGCGCACTTCCTCGTGATAAAAGTAATCCACGATGACCGGATGCCCCGGCTCTGCCCGGCCGTAGGGGAGTTCGTTGTCCACAAAGGGACAATCATATTCTCTCGCAAGGCGCTCTGCCCGCTCCTCCAACTCCCGGAAATAGCCCCTGTCTCCTCTGGTATAGATGGCGTTGTACAGCGGCATGAGGTCAGGGTATTTCTCCTGAATATAGGCCAGGATGTCTTTTTTGAAGCCGCCCCGCAAATTCAGATTTTCCAGCCACACCAGGTCGCACTGGTCTTTCACCCGGTGGAAGATGGCCTCGAAATCCGTGATACCGGGAAAAACCGGAGCGATAAAGCACACGGTGCGGATGCCTGCATCATAGACCTGCTTCATGGCGTCCAACCGCCGCTGGATGCTGACGGCATTGTCCATGTCATTTTTGAAACCCTCATCCAGCGTGTTAATCGACCAGGAAACAGTGACTTTTCCCATCTCTTTCAGCAAGTCGATGTCCCGCACCACCAAGTCGGATTTGGTACAGATCAGAATCTCCGCGCCGCTGCCTTTCAGCTGCTCCAACAGCCTGCGGGCATTGCCGAACTGCTCCTCCTGAGGCAGGTATCCGTCTGTCACCGAGCCGATGACTACACGCTGCCCGGCATACTTCCGGGGATTTTTAATGGCAGGCCAGTGTTTCACATCCAGAAAGGTGCCCCATGGTTCGGTATGCCCGGTAAATCGCTTCATATACGAGGCGTAGCAGTACTTACAGCCGTGGGTGCAGCCTACATAGGGGTTCACCGAATAGCCGCCCACTGGAAGGGTGGATTTGGTCATGATGTTTTTCGTTTCCACATCCCGGATCAGGACACCGCTTTCCACTATTTCCGCCATGCTTTCTGTTCCTCCAATACCCGGCAGAAGGCCGGAGGCAGCTCTTGTGTCATGCTTTCCTCGCCAATGATAGGAAGCAGATCTTCCTTCATGAACACAGGAGTACCAAGTGCGTGAGCCTGATGAGTCAAATTCCACACCCACTCCGGTTTGGAGACGGCCTTGCCCTTCCTGCGTCCAGTCTCAGTACCAATGACGATCCATTCGATGCCAGTGAGGTCTACTGTACCGATGTTGTCAAACATGGGTTCAAAGGTCACATGGTAATGCCCGCCGCGGATGTGCTCCCGTAAAGTCTGGATGCGGCCTTTCTCCCTGCTGGAAGTCACAGTCACGCCGAACCAGGCATTGTCTAATGGGGTGGAAAAGACGATGTCCTCCGGCCGCTTGGTCAAGAACAGATACTGGTGCTGTGGATTTTCAGCCATTTTGGAAAATACCTGTTCCCGCCACCCCGGCTTCCAATGGGCAAAATCGCTCATACCGGTGAGCAGGAAATTTTGAGGACGCTTCTTCTCCATCAGCCGCAGCTTACCTGGGAAGAACTCCGGCTTTTCAAAGTCGTCGATCATGTGGAACCGGCGGACATTGTTTCTGGCGTAGCAGTAGCTGCAGCCAATGGGACAGCCGATCACCAGATTCATATTCTGAATACAGTCCTTGATGCAGATGGCCACCGCTGACGCCTCCTTCCTGCTTTAAGATTCAACCTTCTGCCGCAGATGCGACCTTTCCAAAGCCGTTCCAAGCATACAGACCTTTCTTGTCCTCATCGCCCAGGAACTTGTCCACCTGACAGATGTGCAGGATATGGT
>CAJLWS010000235.1 GCA_905210385.1 uncultured Eubacteriales bacterium
CCGTGGGCGTCCGGGAGGGGGTGGAGGAGGACGTCAACAAGCGCAACAAGAACGACTTCGTCCTCTGGTTCACCAAGTCCAAGTTCGAGGATCAGGCCCTGAAGTGGGACTCTCCCTGGGGGGTGGGCTACCCCGGCTGGCACATCGAGTGCTCCTGCATCTCCATGAAGTACAACGGGGAGTGGCTGGACCTGCACTGTGGCGGGGTGGACAACGCCTTCCCCCACCACACCAACGAGATCGCCCAGTCGGAGGCCTACCTGGGCCACCCCTGGTGCGCCCAGTGGTTCCACGTCCACCACCTGAACACCAGCTCGGGCAAGATGTCCAAGTCCAAGGGGGAGTTTCTCACCGTGTCTCTGCTGAAGGAGAAGGGGTATGATCCTCTGGCCTACCGCTTCTTCTGCCTCCAGAGCCACTACCGCAAGGGGCTGGTGTTCTCCTGGGAGAACCTGGACAACGCAGCCACCGCCTACCGGAAGCTCATCCGCCGGGTGGCCGCCCTGAAGCCGGAGGACGGAGCGGCGGACGAGGCGGTAGTGAAGGAGTACCGGGAGAAGTTCATCGCCCAGGTAGGCAACGACCTGAACACCGCCCAGGGAGTCACCCTGCTCTACGACGCCCTGAAGGCCAAGGCCAACGACGCCACCCGCCTGGCCATCCTGGCCGACTTCGACCAGGTGCTGTCCCTGTCTTTGCTTGACAAGGCGGCGGCGGAGCGGGAGCGCCAGGCCGCCCAGGCACCGGTCGCCGCCTCCGGCGGCATCACCATCCAGGGGGAGGGGGACCCGGCCATCGACGCGCTGGTCCTCCAGCGTGCCCAGGCCAAGAAGGCCAAGGACTTTGCCGCCGCCGACCGTATCCGGGAGGAGCTGAAGCAGCAGGGCATCGAGATCACCGACGTGCCCGGCGGCGCGGTGTGGAAACGGGTGTAAACGAACAGAGGGCGGCCAGTTGGGCCGCCCTCTTCCTATCTGATATGGGGTTATGTCATGGATTGACGGAGGGGGCACCGCGCTGTTCCTCCTCCCGCTGCTTCTGCCGCTTTTCCTCCCGCTCTGCGGCCAACTGGCCGGCCACCCCGGCGTGGACGCACAGGCCGAAGCTGATCAGATGGACGAAAAGGCAGATCAGAAAGAGGACATAGGATTCCCCGCCAGTTCCGTTCATGAATATGACCATCCAGAAGGTGGACATACAGAACAGGGCGAAGGACCACAGCCAGCGCATGAGGTATTTTTTCACGGGGAACGCCTCCTTTGATGTGAGGATGGGATCCATACTGAGGACAGCATACCATGCCTTGGAGAAAATGTCAATGGAATGGGGGTTTCTGCAACAAAAAATTGGCAAAACAGACAAAGAGAAGGGCGGCCAGTTGGGCCGCCCTCTCTGTCATAAAAACTGCTTCATCTCCTCGATGTTGTCCTGTTCCGCCCGAAGCAGCTTGTTCGCCAGCTCCTTCACCTTGGGGTCCTTCAGCTGGCAGTCACGGAGGGTGCGCAGGCTCTTGCTCACCCCCGTGGTGGAACCCTGGATCATCATCTCCGCGATGTTGGTGGCGGAGGGATCGGTGAGGGACTTCACGGCGGTCATGGCCTCGGAGGACAGCCTGGCCATGGGGCCGATGCCCTTGGGGGGCTCGCCCCGGGCATGGAGCATGGCCCCGGCGGTGTTCTGGATGCGCTGGTACTCTTCCAGCTGGCTGTTCAGCACACGCACCAAGCCGGGTTCGTCGGCGTACTTCAGCACGGTGCGGATGCCGTCCTGGCCCATTTCGGCGGTCTGATAGATATGGTTGAGCAGTTGATTCTCGCTGAGCATTTCCATCACCTCCCCCATAGTATGCCCCAGGCTGGGGATAGAATCCCCGGCGCTACCGTTGAAATGGGGGGCAAAACTTGCTATAATGGGGCAAACACATGTTTGATGGGAGCGTCCGCCAAGATGGAGGAGAGACAACATCAGAATCCCCGCAACCACGTGGAGGGCACCGTGTCCGCCCTGCTGTTCCGCAACGAGGAGAACGGGTACACCGTGCTCCGGCTGGACTGCGGTCCGGCGGGGGAGATCACCGCCGTGGGCTGTATGCCAGGGGTGACGCCGGGAGAGACCCTGGAGCTGGAGGGCAGCTGGGGCTGCCACCCCTCCTACGGGGAGCAGTTCAAGGCGGAGGTGATCGCCCGCCGCCTTCCGGTGGGGGAGAAGGCCATTTTCGAGTACTTGGCCTCCGGGGCCATCAAGGGGATCCGGGCGGGGCTGGCCCGGCAGATCATGGCCAAGTTTGGTGCCGACGCCCTGGAAGTCATCGAGAAGGAACCGGAGCGGCTGGGAGAGCTGCGAGGGGAGAGCCCCAAGCGGGCCCGGGCCATAGGCGAGGCATTCCGGGAGCAGATGGGAATGCGGCGGCTGGCCGACTTTCTGGGGGAGCACCAGCTTCCCCTGTCTGCCGCTGCTCCCCTGTTCCGCCGGTTCGGCGACCTGGCTGTCCAGGTGGTGGAGGACAATCCCTATGTGTTGGCCGACCGGAGCCTGGGCGTGCCCTTCGGCCAGGTGGACGAGCTGGCCATCTCCCTTGGGGTGCCGGGAGATGATCCCCAGCGGATCGAGGCGGCCCTGCTGTTCGAGCTGGATCACAATTCGGACAACGGCCATGTTTTCCTACCCCAGAACAAGCTGTTGGCGGCGACCTCAGCCCTGATCCATGTGGAGGGGGACTGCCTGGAGCAGGGGCTGGACAACCTGATCGAGCGGGGGGAGATCGTCCGGGAGGCCATCGCCGGGGTGACCGCCTGCTATCCCACCGGATTATATGGCGCAGAGTGCTACACCGCCATGCGCATTGGAGAAATGTGCCGCACCCAGCTGGCCCCTCCCTCAAACCTGGATGGATTGATCGACCGCATCCAGGCCGAGCAGGGCATCATCTATGCCCAGCAGCAGCGCCAGGCAGTGGAGCT
>CAJLWS010000236.1 GCA_905210385.1 uncultured Eubacteriales bacterium
GAAGCGCTGGCCGACCAGCTGGCCGCCCTGGGCCGGACTGGACTGGATCTGCTGGTGCTCACCCACCTGGACGACGACCACTTCAACGGGGTAACCCAGCTCTTCCAGCGGCTGGATATCTCCCAGGTGGTGCTGCCCGACGTGCAGACCCACCCGGAGCAGCTCGCCCGGCTGCGGGAGCTGGCCCGGCAGGAGGGTGCCGTGCTCACCTTTGTGGAGGAGAACATCGTCACCTTCCCCCTGGGCCGGGCCCAGATCATCCTGTACCCGCCCATGGGCCAAGGTACCTCCAACGAGGAGGGATTGTTCGCCCTGTGCTCCGTGGAGGAGTTTGACCTGCTCATCACCGGAGACGCGGACGCCTTTGTGGAGCGGATGCTGGTCAAGTACCAGCCCCTGCCTGACCTGGAGCTGCTGATGGTGGGCCATCATGGCTCCGCCGGATCCACCGATCCGGTGCTGCTGGACCGACTGCGCCCCGAGCTGGCCATCATCTCCGTGGGTCACAATTCCTACGGCCACCCGGCCCAGGAGGTGCTGGACCGCCTGGCGGAGACGGGCGCCCAAGTCTGGCGCACCGATCAGTCCGGCTCTATCACGGTCACTGTTCAGGATGAGCTGGTGTCCATCCACTGACCGATTACCCAACGACAAGGAGGGGACGGCCATGCCGCCCAAACCCAAAACGGATCATACCGCTATGCAGGAGCTCAAGCACGCCCTGCGGGACAACGCCCCCGGCCAACTGTACCTGTTCCACGGGGAGGAAGTCTACCTGCGGGACTACTACCTGGAGCAGTTGAAGCAAACACTGCTTCCCCCCGGGCTGGAGGAGTTCAACCTCCACACCGCCCAGGGAAAGGACTGCTCGGTGGAGTGGCTGGAGCAAGCGGTGGACTACCTGCCTATGATGAGTCAGCGCACCCTGGTGCTGGTCACCGACTTCGACCTGTACGGCCAGGGTGAGAAGGACCGGGAAAGGCTCATTGCGCTGTTTTCCGACCTGCCGGACTACTGCTGCCTGGTCTTCGTCTACGACCTGCTGCCCTACAAGGCGGACGGCCGGTCCAAGCTGGCCGCCGCCATCAAGGCCCACGGGGCGGTGGTCAACTTCCAGCGCCAGGAGCAGGGGGACCTGGTGGCCTGGATCGCCCGGCATTTCAAGGCCGCCGGCCACTCCATCGCCGGGGAGGACGCCCGCTACCTCATCTTCCTGTGCGGGGAGCTGATGACCAACCTGTCCAGCGAGATCGGCAAGATCGCCGCCTACGCCTCCGGCCAGCGGGTCACCCGCGCGGACATCGATGCGGTGGCCATCCCCCAGATGGACGCCATCGTCTTTCAGATGACTGACGCCATCGCCCGCAGGAATTTCAACAAGGCCGCCTCGGTGCTGGCCGACCTGCTCCACGGTCAGGAATCTCCACTGATGATCCTGTCCGTCATGGGCAAGTACTTCCGGCAGCTGTACACCGCCCGGCTGTACCTGGACCGGGGCAAAGGCCGGTCTGAGCTCTTAACCCTGTGGAACATGCGCAACGCCTACCCGGCGGACAAGCTGATGGACGCCGCCCGGGGCTTCTCCCTGGCCTGGTGCCGCTACGCCGTACAGCGGTGCGCGGAGACGGAGCTTCGGCTCAAGGCCTCCTACGGCCAGGAGCGGGAGCTTCTCTGCGGCCTGCTCATGGAGCTGGCCGCGGGAAGGAAGGCCATCCCATGCTGAGGATCAGGGAAGCTATCGTGGTGGAGGGCCGGTATGATAAGAATACCCTGTCCCAGGTTGTGGACGGGGTGATTCTGGAGACCTCCGGCTTTTCCATCTTCCAGGACAGTGAAAAACTGAACCTGCTGCGCCGATTGGCCGCCCAGCGGGGGCTGATCGTCCTCACAGACTCCGACGGGGCAGGCTTCGTCATCCGCAACTTCCTCAAGGGGGCCACCCCGCCGGAGCAGGTCAAGCACGCCTATGTCCCCGACATCTACGGCAAGGAACGGCGCAAGCGCGCCCCCGGCAAGGAGGGCAAGCTGGGGGTGGAGGGCATGGATCCGGAGGTACTCCGCCAGGCCCTGCTCCGGGCAGGCGCCACCGTGGAGGGGGAGGACGCCGCGCACCCCCGTGGAGCGCTCACCGCCGCCGACCTGTTTTCTCTGGGGCTCACCGGCACCCCGGACGCCGCCGCCCGCCGGGCGGCCCTGCTGCGGCGGCTGGACCTGCCCGCCCATCTCAGCAACAAGGCCCTGCTGGCGGTGCTCAACGCCCTGTACACTCCGGAGGAGCTGGCCGAACTACTGACCCCTGCGGGGGAAGGAAAGGAGCCTGATGGGGAGTAACCTCCATCAGGCTCCTACGCTCTGTATTTTCTTCGCCAAATATAACTATCCAGAGTCAGATTTGACCGTCTTTCAGGTAGAACCGCCAGGGGAAGTCCACCGCCTCCTGGGCATAGGCGATACCGATGCGCTTGCCCTCCCCGATCTCCGGTGGGCCCTCGTCCCCCGGCCATTCCGGCAGGCCGACCTCGCTCAGCTTGGCGCATACGAACAGCTCCCCGCTGCCGTAGGGCAAGCCGTTGAGGGTGCGGTCGATACGCAGCGCCGCGCACAGCTTGCCCGGGCCGTTGAGCAGATTCTTTTTCTGGTAGGCCGACAAGCATTCCTCCTTGCGCCCGAAGCGGTTTTCTGCTATGATAGCACCATTGTGCCGGATCTGGCCGCCCCGGAGCAGCACTGCCGCCGGCTCTCCCTCCGGCTCGGTCACCAGGTTCAGACAGCAGTGCAGGCCGTAGATCAGGTAGACATAGGCGGTGCCCGGCGAGGCGAACAGGGTCTGGGTGCGGGGGGTGCGCCGGTAGTTGTAGGCGTGGCAGGCCTTGTCCATCCGGCCGATGTAGGCCTCGGTCTCAGTGATTCGGACCGCCAGTTTTTTCCCCTCCCACTCCC
>CAJLWS010000237.1 GCA_905210385.1 uncultured Eubacteriales bacterium
TCGGGTATCTGGAGGCGGGTCCGGGCCAGGCGCGATATGGTGACCTGATGGAGCTGGTCCGGCGCTCCCATGAGGAGCTGAAGGAGGTGGGACATTGAAGGTGATATTGTGCCCCAACCCCTACCGGGACAAAGGGCTGAAGGCGGCCCAGAGTGCCGTGAGAATCCTGGAGAACTGCGGGGTGGAGACAGCGGTCTGCCTGCCCTTTGAGCTGGAGGATAACAACCGCCCGGAGATTCCGCCCCAGGTACGGCTCAAGCCGCTGCGGCAGGAGTTGAAGAGCGCCCAGGCGCTGGTGTGCTTCGGCGGGGACGGCACCATCCTACACGCCGCCCGGGACGCCAATCCCTACGGGATCCCGGTGCTGGGGATCAATCTGGGCAGCGTGGGCTTCATGGCGGAACTGGAGCACAGTGAGCTTTCCCTGCTGGCCAGGCTGGCGGGAGGCAAGTTCGATGTGGAGCGGCGGATGATGCTGGATGTGACGGTGCGCCGGGAGGGCCGGAGAATCTTCCGGGAGACCGCGCTGAACGACGCGGTGGTCACCAAAGGGTCGGTGGCCCGGGTGCTGGACCTGGAGGTCACAGGCGACCGGGTGACCATCTCCTCCTTTGCCGGCGACGGCGTTATCATTGCCACCCCCACCGGCTCCACGGCCTACTCCCTGGCGGCGGGGGGACCCATCGTGGAACCCACCGCCGCCAACCTGATCGTCACCCCGGTGTGTGCCCACTCCCTGCACGCCAAGCCCTTTGTGCTGGACAGCGGCCGGGCGGTGGGGGTGCGGATCACACCGGGCAGCAGGAAGACGGCCTACCTGTCGGTGGACGGGGGGAAGGCGTTCAAGGTCCAGGTTGGCGACTGGGTGGAGTGCCGGAAGTCCGAGCGGTTTACCCAGCTGATCAAGCTGACGGGGCGCAGCTTCTACGAACGGATCAACCAAAAATTGGGAAAGGCGTGATGAGGATGAAGGCCAAGCGGCAAGCGGAGATTCTGCGGCTGGTGGGCTGCCAGGACATCGAGACCCAGGAGCAGATACTGGAGTGTCTGCGGGCCGGTGGGATCCAGGCCACCCAGGCTACCATTTCCCGGGACATCAAGGAACTCAACCTGGTCAAGCAGCCCACGGGCAGCGGGGTTTACAAATATGTGGTGTCCGAGGCCAAGCACCCCCACCACAATTTCGCCGGGCGGCTGCGCAACATCTTCAAGGAGGGAGTCACCTCCTTTGACATGGCCCAGAACATCGTGGTGGTCAAGACCATGCCTGGCCTGGCCCCTGCGGCGGGGGCGGCGCTGGATGGCATGGAGATTGACGGGCTGGTAGGGACGCTGGCGGGGGATGATACAGTCATTCTGATCATGCGTACCAACCAGATGGCGGCGGACTTCTGCAAGGAAATGGAGTCCATGCTGGATTGAGGTGAGGGAAGGATGCTGTCCTTGCTGCACATTGAGAACATCGCGGTGATCTCCCAGGCAGATATTGCGTTTGGAGAGGGGTTCAACGTGCTCACCGGCGAGACGGGGGCGGGCAAGTCCATCGTCATCGACGCCATCGGCGCCATCATCGGTCAGCGCACCAGCCGGGACCTGATCCGCACCGGGGCTAAGTCCGCCCAGGTGTGGGCGGTGTTCCAGAACCTGCCGGAGCTGGACTGGTTCCGGGAGCAGGGGATCGCCCCCGATGAAAATGGGGAGCTGCTGGTGGAGCGGTCCATCCAGGCCGACGGGAGGAACGTCTGCCGGGTGAACGGCCGGCCCCTGCTGGTCACCCAGCTGCGGGACTTGGGCTGCCAGCTGCTGAACATCCACGGGCAGCACGACGGCCAGCAGCTGCTGGATGAGAGCTGCCACCTGGACTACCTGGACAGTTTTGGTATCACCCAGCCTCAGCGGGAGGCGTTCTCCCAGCGCTATGGCCAGGTGCGGAAGCTGCGGGAGGAGCTGGACCGCCTCCAGATGGACGAGGGGGAGAAGGCCCGGCGGATGGATACCCTGAACTACCAGATCCAGGAGCTGGAGCGGGCCAATCTCCAGGATGGGGAGGAGGAGACCCTCACCGCCCGGCGGGACCTGCTGCGCAACGCCGAGCGCCTTACCCAGGCCATGGACGGCGCGTGGGCGGCCCTCACCGGCGGGGAGGACGGCCTGGGGGCCGCGGCTCTGCTGGCCCAGGCCGCCGAGGAGCTGGCCCAGGGCGGGCGACACAGCCCCGGCCTGGCTCAGCTTGCTCAGCGAGCCCAGGAGCTGCGGTATGAGGCGGAGGATATTGCCGACAGCTTGCGGGACCAGCGTGATTCCCTGGAGTTCTATCCCGGGGAGCTGGACGAGCTGGAGAGCAGGCTGGACCTGCTCCACCGGCTGAAGAAGAAGTACGGCGGCAGCGTGGAAGAGATGCTGGACTACCTGGAGCGGTGCCGACAGGAGCTGGACCAGATCCAGTTCTCTGAGGAGCGGGTGGGCCAGCTCCAGAAAGTGCTGGCACAGGCCCTGGACGAGGCCCGGAAGGCAGGACAGGACCTCTCCCAGGTCCGCCGGGAGGCGGCGGAGCGGCTGGCCGCCCGCATCCAGAAGGAGCTGGAGGAGCTGGATATGCCCAAGGTGCGTTTTCAGGTGGCCTTTGCCCCAAAAGAGGGAGAGGACGGCATGGACGCCACCGGTATGGACGAGGTGCGCTTCCTCATGTCCGCCAACTTAGGGGAGGAGCTCAAGCCCATCCAGCGCATCGCCTCCGGGGGCGAGCTGGCCCGGATCATGCTGGCGCTGAAGAACGTGCTGGCGGAGAACGAGCAGGTGACCACCCTGATCTTTGACGAGGTGGACACCGGTGTGTCCGGCCGGGCGGCGGGCAAGGTGGCCCGGAAGCTCTACCAGGTGTCCCGGGGCCGGCAGGTGCTGTGCGTCACCCATCTGCCCCAGATCGCCGCCCTGGGGG
>CAJLWS010000238.1 GCA_905210385.1 uncultured Eubacteriales bacterium
CAGAGGCTTGCCGCAGGCTTTCTCGTAGGCGTGGAGCACGTCCAGCACGCTGTAGCCCTTGCCGGTGCCCAGGTTGCATACAAACAGACCGCAGTTCTGGTCCAGCTTCTTCAGGGCGGCCACATGGCCCCGGGCCAGGTCCACCACGTGGATGTAGTCCCGCACGCCGGTGCCGTCGGGGGTGGGATAGTCGTCACCATAGACGTGGAGCTCCTTTAGCTTGCCCACCGCCACCTGGGCGATGTAGGGCACCAGGTTGTTGGGAATGCCCTTGGGGTCCTCCCCGATGAGGCCGGACTCGTGGGCACCGATGGGGTTGAAGTAGCGCAGCAAGGCCACATTCATGGTGGGGTCGGCGGCGCAGTAGTCGGTGAGGATGCGCTCTAAGAACAGCTTGGTAGTGCCATAGGGGTTGGTGGTACCGCCGGTGGGGAAATCCTCCCGGATGGGCACGCTGGCCGGGTCTCCGTACACCGTGGCAGAGGAGGAGAACACGAAGTTCTTCACCCCGTGGCGGCGCATGGCGTTGAGCAGCACCAGGGAGTTGACCAGGTTGTTGGTGTAGTACTCCAGGGGCTTGGACACGCTCTCTCCCACCGCCTTCAGCCCGGCGAAGTGAATGACGGCGTCAATGTCAGGGTAGCGGACAAACAGGTCCTCCACCTGGGCGGGATCGCACAGCTCCGCTTTCACAAAGGGGATGGGCCGTCCCACGATCTTCTCCACTCGGCGCACCGCCTCCTCACTGGAGTTGACCAGGTTGTCCGCCACTACGATGTCGTACCCCGCCTGGATCAGCTCCACACAGGTATGGCTGCCGATATAGCCGGCGCCGCCGCTGACAAGAATGGACATAGCACGCGCTCCTTTCAAAATTCCGTGAGTTCCGGGCTGCCGCCCGGTCTTTCGCTCAGTGGTATTCTATCCGCTTTCCCGTGGAAAGGAAATAGACGAACCTACAAATTGTTTGCATAATCGTCCGGCTCATCTCCGGAAAACTCTAAAATTCTTCGAATGCTTTGCGCGTACTCGCTGGGAGACATGCCGGTAAACTGCCGGAAGCGCCGGGAGAAATAGTGGACAGACTGGAATCCCAGCCTGGCGGCGATCTGGGTGAAGTTCAGCCGACCCTCCCGGATCATCCGCCGGGCGGTCTGGATCTTCAGCTGGCTGAAGTACTCCATCACTCCGCCGCCGGTGTGCTCGTGGAACAGCTTTTGCAGTTGGCTTCGGCCGATGAGGTTGTCCCGGCAAATCTCCTCCAGAGTGAGGTTCTGGTCCACCCGCCCCTCCAGGTAGACCGTCACCCGGCCTAGGGCCCCCGCCCCATCACCTGCCCGGGCCTGGTGTGGCCAAGAGCCATCCCGGCGGCGAGTCAAGCGGATGAGTAGTTCCTCCAGGGCACTGACCGCCAAAGCTTCCGCCCCAAAGGCCGCGTCCGGCCTTCGGTCAAGTGTGGTTGTGGATGGATCGTTCAGTGGGGTGGAAAATGCCCGCCTGCTCTCTTCTACAACGCGGGCCAACAAGGTCCGCTCTGCCTCTCCCACCCTAGTGACAAACCCTCTGAAAAACTCCATGTGAGGGCTGTCGCACTGGAAGCTCACCACCACCAGGTCGGGGGCTACCCCTACAGCGGACAGAGCATGAAACTCCCCCGGAGCATGGAATATTAACTGTCCTTGGCGCAGGTCATGAACCGATTCTCCCGCGGTGACCCGCAGAACACCCCGGTCCACATACAACAGCTCCCAGAAGTCATGGGTCTCACCGGAGAAGGCATAGCTGCCGGTATACTCGAAGTAGTGTACCGTATACAGCTCCTGGATGGGCACTGGCCGCATCGGCCGGATGGAACGGTATTGAGGCATCCTCCTCATTCTCCTTTCCCGTCATGCTCTCCCTCGGTCTGCCGGTGCCGCTTACGGTATTCCATGGGGCTCATCCCCTCCACCCTCCGGAAACTCTGGGAAAAATAACTCAGAGAAGAGAAGCCCAGAATATGGGCGATCTGGGACAAGGTGCGGTCACTGCTGGTAAGCAGGAATTTGCTCTCCTGGATCCGGCGGGAGATCTGGTAGCTGATGGGAGAGGTATTGTACTCCTTCCGGAATGCGTGTACCAGGTAGTACTTGTTGATGTGGGCCAGTTTGGCTAGTTGATCCAAGGTCAGGTTCTCCTTGAAATGCTCCTCAATGTATCGGCGCACCAGGTCACACTCCCGGCTCCCCGCGTACTCTCCCGGAGCAGGGGCCAGGGCCAGCTCGCTGTGCCGCAGCAGGCGCAGCAGGATTACCTCCAGCAGGTGCTGGCAGGCCATCGGATAGCCCTCCTGTCCGTCCCGTACCTCCTGGAGCAGCAGCCGCAGACCGCTGGCCAGCCCGTCCCAGCCGCTATGAAAGGAGGGGTGTACATATCCCTGATCCCCGGCCAGCATCTCCAGCCGATCCACTCCCAGCACAATATACTCCAGGGGGCTGCCAGACTGGCTCAACTCGCGGTGGGGGATCCCAGGGTTGATCACCACCAGGTCCCGACCCGCCACCGGAAAAGTCTGGTCCATCAATTGAAAACTGCCCTGGCCACTGATGATGAAAAACAGTTCCGCATGCCGGTGGGTGTGCATGGTGGAATTCCACTCCCGACTGTACTGGGTCCAGGTCACATTCAGAAGCCGCCCCTGAAACTGAGCCAGAGGATTTTCTCTCTCCTGATGAATATCGTAGTAATTACTGGTCAAAGCCTTCCCTCCTTCCCATCCCGGTGGGGCTTTCCCTTGGTCTGACACTATTTAATTATTATAATCGATCTGCCGTCGTTGTGCAACTTTGAAAAAAAAAGGCTGATTCCGCCGCGTGTAGGATTACAATACATATTGGACAAGTGAAGAAAAAAGATGAAGGATAA
>CAJLWS010000239.1 GCA_905210385.1 uncultured Eubacteriales bacterium
ATCAACAAGACCTCCTCCGCCGTCCGTCTGATTCACAAGCCCACGGGCATCGTGGTGGCCTGCCAGACCGAGCGCAGCCAGTTCCAGAACCGGGAGACCTGTATGAAGATGCTGCGCTCCAAGCTCATCCAGATCAAGGAGCAGGAGCACCTGGACAAGATCTCCGACATCAAAGGCACCCAGTTGAAGATCGAGTGGGGCAGTCAGATCCGCTCCTATGTGTTCATGCCCTACCAGCTGGTGAAGGACAACCGCACCGGCTACGAGACGTCCAACGTCAACGGCGTCATGGACGGGGACCTGGACGGGTTCATCAACGCCTACCTCACCGCCGCTGCCACCGGCAACTGGGCCAAATAACGCTCCGCGCCTCCGCCCTCGGGCGGGGGCGTTTTTTTCGGCTGCGCAGGCTCCCCGTAAGGGCCTGTTGGGGCGCTGCCCCTGTCAAGTAAAATTCTTGCGACAGCTTTGTATTTTTTCCTCTCTTTTCCGCAAATCTCCTTGCATTTTTTCCGGGTGCTGGTACAATGGATGTGTTGGGAGCCGCCCGCCCCACACGGGTGCGCCCTCCCGTCCACAAAATGATGAAAGGTGGTTTTTCTGTGAAGAAGAGACTTTTGCCCTTCCTGCTGGCGCTGGCCATGGTGTTCAGCCTGGCGGTGCCCGCCTTTGCTGCGGCACCGGAAGCCAGGGACCTTCCCACTGTGGCAGAAGACGACGTGGTGATCCTGTACACCAATGACGTGCATACCTACATTGACCAGGACCTGACCTATTCCATGGTGGCCGGCTATAAGGACACCCTGGACAACGTCCTGCTGGTGGACGCCGGCGACCACATTCAGGGCACCGCCTACGGATCCATGGATGATGGCGCCACCATCATTGAGCTGATGAATGCTGCGGGCTATGACCTGGCCACCCTGGGCAACCATGAGTTCGACTATGGCATGGAGGGTGCCATGAACGCCATGGAATGGGCGGACTTTACCTATGTGTCCTGCAATTTCTACCATGAAAAGGACGGCGTCCGGGGCGAGAACGTGCTGGACAGCTACAAGGTATTTGACGTCAACGGCGTGAAGATTGCCTTTGTGGGTATTACCACCCCCGAGTCCTTTACCAAGTCCACCCCTGCCTACTTCCAGGACGAGAATGGGAAGTACATTTACGGCATCGCTGGCGGTACTGGCGGCAAGGCTCTGTATGCCGATGTGCAGAAGGCCATTGACGCTGCCTCCAAAGAGGCTGACTATGTGATCGGTCTGGGCCACCTGGGCGTGGATGAGTCCTCCAAGCCCTGGACCTCCAAGGAGGTCATTGCCAACACCACCGGCCTGGATGCCTTTATTGACGGCCACTCCCAGACGGTGATGGAGGAAGAGACCGTCAAGGATAAGGACGGCAATTCCGTGGTTCTCACCCAGACGGGTGAGTATCTGGGGGCCGTGGGACAGATGGTCATTTCCGCTGACGGTGACATCACCACCCAGCTGCTCACCGCTGAGGATCTGAAGGACGTCACCCCCGATGCCGATGTGAAGGCCATTGAGGACGGCTGGATCGGAGAGGTGGACAAGGAACTGGGCCAGGTGATCGGCAGCATCAAGGCTACCCTGGACAACTACGATGCCGATGGGAACCGTCTGGTGCGCAAGCAGGAGACCAACACCGGCGACTTTGCCGCCGATGCCCTGTACTACCTCTTTGACAATATGGGTCTGGATGTGGACGTGGCCGTGATGAACGGCGGCGGCATTCGGAATGGGGCCATCACCGGAGAGCTGACCTACAAGACCTGCAAGGAGATCCACACCTTTGGCAACGTGGCCTGCCTGCAGACCGTCACCGGCCAGCAGCTGCTGGATGCCCTGGAGTGGGGCGCCAAGGATGTGACCGCCGACGGCGCTGTGGAAAACGGCGGCTTCCTCCAGGTGTCCGGCCTGAAGTACACCATCAACACTGCCATCCCCTCCACCGTCCAGCAGGACGAGAAGGGTGTTTGGACCGGTGGCCCCACTGGGGAGTACCGGGTCAGCGATGTGCAGGTGCTCAACCGCGAGACCGGCAAGTATGAACCCCTGGATCTGAAGGCCAAGTACAACCTGGCGGGCTACAACTACACCCTGCGGGATTTGGGCGACGGCTTCGCCATGTTTGACGGCGCCGTGAATGTGCTGGACTACGTCATGGAGGACTACATGGTGCTGGCCAACTACATCCAGTCCTTCCCCGCTAACGAGGAGGGCCTGCCTGAGGTCACTGGCTATGAGGAAGTGGATAACCGCATCACCATCGTCAACGAGCCGGCTGACACCCTATACAACGATGTAACCACCAGTAACTGGTACTATGAAGCGGTGGAGTATGTCACCGAGAACGGCATTATGCAGGGCGTCGGCGGTGGCAACTTTGATCCCAAGGGCACTACCACCCGGGGCGCCTTCATGACCATGCTGGCCCGCTACGCCGGTGTGGACACCTCCGGCTCCTCTCCCTGGTACCAGGCCGGCATGGACTGGGCCGTGGAGGAGGGTGTCTCCGATGGTTCCAACCCCTATGGCGGCGTCACCCGCGTTCAGGTTGTGGCCATGATGTGGCGGTTCCTGGGCGCCCATGAGTACGAGGCCGACCTGTCCCGCTTCTCCGATGTGGACGAGATTCCGGGTTGGAGCGGCGCCCGTGAGGCCATTGAGTGGGCCGTGGACGCCGGTGTCATGCAGGGCAGCGACGGACAGCTCAATCCCAACGGTATCGCCACCCGTGCTGAGATTGCCCAACTCATGATGAAGTTCTGCGAAAGCATCAAGGGCTGAGTTAGGTCTCTGCAGCACCCGCTCTCCCAGCGCACCGGACAAATGTCCGGAGCGCTTTTTTATCTGCGGAC